>CAYREJ010000134.1:0-6976 GCA_964423235.1 uncultured Acidobacteriota bacterium
TTTCTTCTCCTGCAACCAATCATTTGTTAGAGGAATTAGGAATTGAGAATTAGGAACTAGGTCTACTAACCTGCCAATTCCTAATTCCCGATTCCCAACGCCAAACTAGCAAAATTGTTATCATACTTTATAAATACGATGTTGTTTAAAATTAAACCTCGAGAATACACAAATTATAATAAGATTTCAGCCACAGAATTTCACAGAAGAACACAGAAATTCATTTTTCTGTGTTAATCTGTGTGCTTCTGTGGCTAATATCTTCTTTAAATCTTATGATAATCTATGGCAATTCAATAGTTGCATATTAAAACCACAAAATTACATAATATTAATACAAGATTTTCTTTTTCTATGTAAATCTGTGTTAATCTGCTTTAATCTGTGTTAATCTCATGATTGCATATTAAAACCAAAGGATTATACAGGATTAACACAAGATTAAAAAGAGATAAAATTATCATTAAGTTCATAGAGTTTGTAGAGTTTATAGAGTTGAGAGTTTATAGAGTTCCACAAAATTCCACCTACGATCCCTTTCTGTATTCACTTTATCGCTTATCACCTATAACCTATCACCTATAATCTTTGCGTGCTTTGCGAGCTTTGCGTGAAATAATTATTATTGAGTTTGTAGAGTTTGTAGAGTTTATAGAGTTGAGAGTTCCACAAAGATTACAGGCTAACCTTAAAGAAAAACAATGATTAATAGAGGCTCCACAAATGGATTTTTTTTTAAGGCTAAGATGATCAGAGATTGTGGAACTCTATAAACTCTCAACTCTAAAAACTCTATAAACTCTATATCCTTTCTTTTATTTTGAAAATATCTTATAATGGAATATGTTGAAGGAGTAAAAAATGAAAACATCAATTTTATTGCTGCTTATAATATTTTCTGCTTCTTTTAATTTTTCAAAAGAAAAAATTAGGGAGCCAATAATAGCAGGAAGCTGGTATCCGGGCACAAAAGAAGAATTGAATAATCAAATAGAAACATTCTTTTCCAAAGCTAAAGAGAATATCCCATTAAAATTACAACAAGCTCCTATAGGAATTATTGTTCCTCATGCCGGATATGTTTATTCAGGATATGGTGCTGCCACAGGCTATTACATAGCAAGCAAATTCACTTATAATAGAATCATAATTTTAGCTTTTAGCCACTCATTTGCTCATTCTTCAATTGCAATCTCAGATTTTGACATATTTCGCACGCCTATCGGAGACCTTCAAGCAGATACAAGTTTAGCTAATGAGTTTCTTAAAAAAAGTAACCTCTTTAACAAGATTCCGGAGATAGATAAGTATGAACATTCTATGGAAATTCAATTGCCATTTATAAAAAAAATCTGTTCTCAATGCAAAATATTAGGTCTTTATGTTGGTCAACTGACTGAAGAACAATTTAAAGAAGCTGCTAAAGTATTGAAAAATTATATTGAACCAAAAACTTTATTCATCATTAGCTCGGATTTTACTCACTATGGAGAAAATTATTCTTATATGCCTTTTCCAAAAAATGAAAATACAAGGCGATATCTTAGCATTTTGGATGGTGGTGCTATAAATGAAATAACTGCAATTAATCCAAAAGGTTTTCAAAACCATATAAAAGAAACAGGTGATACTATATGCGGAAGGAATCCAATTACGCTTTGGCTATACACTCTTCAAGAAATTAAAAAAGAGGATATTAAAGCTACTCTAATAAATTATTATACTTCTGGGGATCTTATAGGAGATTATACTAATTCAGTTAGCTATGCTACGCTTGTTTTTTATAAAGAGAAGAAAAATATTGAAACGGAATTCCCTCCTCTAACTAAAGAAGAGAAAAAATTATTGCTCAAATTGGCTAGGGAATCTATAAAATATTACTTTGAACATAAATCACTTTTGAGTGTAGATGAAAATAAGATTAGCTTAACAGAAAATTTGAAAAGGATACAAGGTGCTTTTGTTACAATAAAAATAAATGGGAGTTTAAGAGGCTGCATAGGTCATATAGAGCCTGTCCAAGAATTATATAAAGATGTAATAGAAAATGCAGTTAACGCTGCTTTCAAGGACCCGCGGTTTAGTCCCCTTACTGAAGAAGAATTCAAGAAGATAACAATAGAAATTTCTGCTTTGTCTCCCATAACTAAAGTTAATAATTTAGATGAAATAAAAGTAGGAAAACATGGCTTGATAATAAGGAAAGGTTTCTATTCAGGAGTTTTATTACCTCAAGTTCCTATTGAATTTGGGTGGAATAAAACTCAATTTCTTGAGAATTTATGTTATAAAGCAGGTCTGAAAAAAGATGATTATAAAGAAGCCAATTTATATAAATTTTCTGCTGAAGTATTTTCTGAAGAAGAGAAGCATTAGATTTTTTTAGAATAGGATATGAGAAATATCAGTAGAAGGGAATTTTTTCAAATATGTGCAGCAATAAGTGCGGGCAGCATCTTAACTTCAGCTAGTAAAAGCAAAGATTATAAAGATACAAGAGGGAAAATAGTATTAGTTAAAAATAAAGGAGAGCAAATCAATAAAGAAAGGTATTCAGCTCTTTTACATAAGGGCATTACGAAATTATTGAATGAAGAGGATGCAGTTGGAGCTTGGTCAAGTTTATTTACGCCAGAAGATAGAGTTGGGATCAAAGTTAATTGTTTAGCGAGTCCAAAATTATCTCCTCATCCTGAATTAATAGAAGCTATAGTAGAAGGATTGAAATGGGCAGGGGTTGCAGAAGAAAATATATTAATTTGGGATCGCTCTAATAAAGAACTGGAAAAAGGGAATTTCAAGATTAACACTTCCAGCAAAGGGGTAAAATGTTTCGGGACAGACGCTATTGAAGGTGGAGGATTTGAACAAGAACTTACTATTACTGGCTCCGTAGCTACTTGTTTCTCTATGATATTAACACGCTTTTGCACAGCCTTGATTAATGTAGCTGTTATGAAAGATCACGATTTGGCAGGAGTAGGAGTAGCAATGAAAAATTTATATGGCTGTATCCATAATCCAAACAAATATCATGATAATAATTGCAGTCCTTATTTAGCAGATGTATGCAATCATAGCTATATTAAAGATAAAATGAGATTAGTTATTTGCGATGCTATTGTTGCTCAATACAATGGGGGACCAGCCTTCAAACCTCAATGGACTTGGAAGTTTAATTCTATTTTAATTTCTCAAGATGCTGTTGCTTTAGATACTATTGCTTATAACATTATTGATAATAAAAGAAAGAAAATGGGGCTCTTGCCATTGAAGGAGGATAAAAGAGAACCTCAATGGCTTAAAGTAGCTGAGCAATATGGCTTGGGAATAAATGATATTTCCAAAATTAATTTGATTGAACTTGAAGGCTAATATCTTGATACTTTCCATATGAAAAAAATTATCGTGGAAATTCCTACAAGAGTTGATTTAGCTGGTGGAACACTTGATATTTGGCCTATTTACCTTCTTCATAATAATTGTTATACCATTAATATCGCTATTGATTTAAAAGTATTGATAGAATTTGAAAAGATAGAAGGTGATAATGTTTTCATAGAATTGAATGATCAAAATGAAGAGGTAAAGCTTAATAATATAGATGATTTGCCTGAAGAAGGACTTTTTATTCTTGTCAACCATATTGTGAAATATTTTCAGCCCGATTATGCATTTCGTTTAAAAATCAGAATTGATACTCCGGCTGGATCTGGATTAGGAACTTCTTCCAGTTTATCCTTAGGATTATGTAAGGCTTTCTTAGTTGGAAGCGGTAAAAGTATTCCTTCAAAGAAGCTAATAGAATTAGCTATGTCTTTGGAGACACAGATTTTACAGTTTCCTACTGGAAATCAAGACTATTTAGCTGCTTTCTATGGTGGCATCAATGCTTGGAAATATGAACCAACAGGATGGAGAAGAGAAAAATTTTCAATTAATGCTAAGGAATTAATAGATAGATCGGTCCTTTGTTATGTGGGAACAGCTCATAATTCTGCTCTCAGCAATTGGTCTGTATTTAAAGCAAGATTAGAAAAAAATCCGAAAGTAATTTCTAATCTGGAAGGAATAAAAGAAGCTGCATTGCTTTTGAGGAAAGCTTTAATTAATAAAGACTGGTTTGTATTTGCCGAAGCATTAGAGCAAGAATGGGAAAATAGAAAATATTTATCGCAATTAATACTAACGCCGGAAATGGAGAAAGCTATTGAAATTTCAAAAGGTCAAGGTGCATTAGCAGTTAAAGGATGCGGTGCAGCTAACGGAGGCTCCCTTTATATTTTTACGGTGCCAGAGAAAAAAATAAAAATAGCCAATGCCTTATCAAAAGCTGGCTTTGAAGTGCTAAACTTTAACATTTCTCCCTTCGGATTAAAGCTGCTTAATAATAAGTAAAAAGTATTTTTAATCCTGTGGTTTCTTTTTTAACCACGAGATTAACACAAGATTATCACAAGATTTTTTTCAGGCTAATTTTATATGTTTTTAATCTTGACTTTTTACCTTTCACCTTTCACTTCTCACCTCACACTTCTCACCTCTCACCCTTATAATTGGATCTGTCTAAGGCGAAGAGCATTAGTTATTACTGATACTGAGCTAAAACTCATTGCAGCGGCAGCAATGATAGGAGATAATAATAATCCGAAGAAAGGATATAATACTCCAGCAGCAATAGGAACTCCTATTGTGTTGTAAGCAAATGCAAAAAATAGATTTTCTTTGATATTACGCATAGTAGCTTTGCTTAAGCGGCGAGCTCTCACTATGCCATTTAAGTCCCCTTTAATTAAAGTGATGCCAGCACTTTCTATAGCTACATCGGTCCCGGTACCCATTGCAATCCCGACATGAGCTTGTGCCAAAGCAGCCGCATCATTAATCCCATCGCCTGCCATTGCTACAATTGCTCCTTCAGATTGAAGTTCTTTTACAATTTCAACTTTTTTCTGCGGCAGAATTTCAGATTTCACCTGATCTATTCCAAGCTTTCTTGCTACTGCTTCAGCAGTAATTCTATTATCGCCAGTAACCATCACTATTTTTATACCCTCCTTATGCAATTCTTTGATAGCTTTAGGTGTAGTAGATTTGATAGGATCTGCTACTGCTATAAGTCCAGCTATTTTATTATCTATTGCTACCAATACTACTGTGTTCCCTTCCTTATTTAATTTCTCTGCTTCTTTCATTATATCATTCATATCTATGTTTAATTCCTTCAATAATTTTGAATTACCAACAGCAACCTGATGCCCATCAACTCCCCCTATCACTCCCTTTCCGGTGAAAGATTGAAAATTATCAACCTTCTCAAGCTCTAAATTCCTTCCAAGCGCTCCCTTTACAATTGCTTCTGCCAGAGGGTGCTCGCTGGCTCTTTCCAAGCTTGCAGCTAATCTCAACACCTCCCTTTCAGTAAACTCTTTTTCTACTATTACTGCAGAAAGCTTAGGCTTTCCTTCTGTCAATGTTCCAGTTTTGTCAACCACTAATGTATCAACTTTCCTCATCAACTCTAAAGCCTCAGCATTCTTAATTAATACCCCAGACATAGCACCTTTTCCAGTTGCAACCATTATAGATATAGGAGTAGCAAGCCCAAGAGCACACGGACAGGCAATTATTAAAACAGCAACCGCATTCACTATTGAATGCGCTAATTTCGGCTCCGGTCCCCATATCCACCAAACTATAAATGCAATCACTGCTACTGCAATGACTGCCGGAACAAAATAGCTTGCTACCAAGTCCGCTAATTTTTGAATTGGAGCTTTTGATCGCTGAGCTCTTGCAACCATATCAATAATTTGAGCCAGAAGCGTATCTGAACCAACTTTCTCAGCTTTCATTAATAGGGAGCCGGTCCCATTTACCGTCGCCCCTATCAATTTATCCCCAACTGACTTTGCAACCGGGATTGATTCGCCGGTAACCATCGACTCATCTACATTGCTTTCCCCATCAATTACTATACCGTCTACCGGAACTTTTTCTCCAGGTCGTATCCTAAGCACATCACCGGGCTTCACTTGCTCCAGTGAAACATCTTCTTCACTTCCATCCTCCCTAACAACACGAGCTGTATTCGGAGCAAGCTCCAGCAACTTCCGTATAGCTGCATTAGTCCTGGATCGCGCCCGCAACTCAAGAACCTGCCCCAGTAATACAAGAACCGTTATCACCGCCGCCGCTTCAAAATAAACATCTACAACCCCTCCTGCCATCTGCATAGTTGCAGGAAAAATATGAGGAAATAGTAAACCAATTACACTATACGCCCAAGCAACTGATACACCTAAACCAATCAAAGTAAACATATTCAGATTCTTGCTCTTGACGGATTCCCATCCCCTTTTTAAAAAAGGAAATCCTCCCCATAAAACAACAGGCGTCGCTAATATAAATTCAATCCATTGCACAATTTTCATAGAAATCCATGACGCCAAAATGTTCGGGACTAAATCTGCAATCATTGCTAAAATAAAAGTAGGAATAGAAAGAATGGCGCCAACCCAAAATCTCCGTCTCATATCCATTAACTCATCGCTCTCTTCTTCAACTGTCGCTATAATCGGTTCCAACGCCATACCGCATATAGAGCAATCGCCCGGCTCTTCTTGAATAATTTCCGGATGCATAGGACAAGTATAACTCACTTTCTTTTCTGCCCTTGCTTTCTGTTTAACATCTCCCTCCAACTCAATTAATTCCATCCCACATTTTTCACAAACTCCTGCACCCCTCTTCTTAATTTCAGGATGCACTGAACAAGTATAATAATAGATGCTTTCCCCTATTTCAGAATTTTTTTTTTCTTCCTTGCTAAGATATCGCTCAGGGTCTTTCTGAAATTTTAATAGGCAATTTTCGCTACAAAAGTAATACTCTTTATCTCCATAATTGTAATGATATTTTGAATCGCTTGATACATCCATATTGCAAATAGGATCTTTATGCATTTCTTTGTTCA
>CAYREJ010000135.1:0-6926 GCA_964423235.1 uncultured Acidobacteriota bacterium
TTAATCTCGTGGTTAAAAATTAAAACCACAGGATTACACAAGATTAACACAAGATTATAAATAGATAAAATTAACCAAGATGCCGAGGTAGTTTTGATTTTTTTTATTATTTTTATATAATAATAAATGAAAGGCGGTGTAGCTCAGTTGGTAGAGCATGCGGCTCATATCCGCAGAGCCTAGGGTTCGAGTCCCTACTCCGCCACCATCTTTGCTCAATTTCTAATTTTATTATTGAAGGAAGATTTTTTTAATGGGCAATGAAAGCGACCTCCTTCCACGATTTTTAAAAAATTTAAGTTCCTTATGTAATGTAGTAGATGGAGAAAAAATATTGATAGGATGTTCGGGAGGTCCAGATTCAATTTCAATGCTACATTTATTTCATCGGGCTAAAAAAATTCTTAAGATTAAAATCTTTGCTTGTCATATTAATTATGGATTAAGAGATGAAGAATCAAATAAAGATGAAGAGCTTGTAAAAGAATATTGCAAAAAATGGAAAATTCCTCTTGAAATAAAAAAAGTTTTGCCGATAAAAGATTATTCTTTTGCAAATCTTGAAGAAAAATTAAGGGAGATAAGATACAACATATTTTCAGAAGTAGCTAAAAAAAATGAATGTAGCAAGATTGCAGTTGCTCATAACAAAAATGACCAAGCTGAAACACTGCTTTTAAATTTAATAAGGGGAGCTGGAACGGATGGATTATCAGGGATGTCTCCTAAAAACGAACAAGGGATTATTAGACCTATGCTAAATTTTACAAGAAATGAAATCATGAATTACATTAACAATTACAAACTTAATTACAGAGAAGATTCATCTAATTATTCAGTTGATTTTACAAGAAATAAAATAAGAAATATATTAATTCCTATTTTATTAAAAGAATTTAATCCCAATTTGATTAATATACTTTATAGCACATCATCTATTATAAAAGATGAAGGATGCTATATTGAAGGAATAGCGGAAAAGTACATTGAATTATATGCGGTAAGAAAGAATAATTTTATTTCTTTTCCTCTTGAAATTTTTCAATTGCTGGATGTAGCGATAAAAAGAAGGATTCTTCGTCTTTTGTTTAAGCATATAACAAAGAGCACGAGGAAATTGCATTTTTCTCATATTGAATTTATATTAGATGAGCTAAATAAAGAAAGAAGAATTGAAGAGTGGCATTTACCGAATCAAGCAAGATTTAAAATAACTGATAGAGATATAAGCTTTTATTTAAAAGATTTTTATGATAAAATTAATAAATTTGAATATAAGGTTAAGGTACCATTTAAAGTGCATATAAGAGAGCTAAATAATAATATTGAAGGTTATTTGATTTCATCAGAGAATTTAAAAGAATATAAGACTGATAAATCAATATTTTATTTAGATTATGAAAGATGTGGTGATGAATTGATAATAAGAAATAGGAGAGATGGGGATGTATTTAGGGCATTGGGTTCCCCTGGAAGGAAAAAGCTTAAGGAATATTTAATAAATAAAAAAATTCCTAAGGATCAACGGGACAGATTAATTTTGGTAGAATCGCAAGGGGAGATAATAGCAATAATGGGTGTTGAAATTAATGAAAATTATAAGATAACAGATAAAAGCAAACAAATACTTGTATTGAGGGTTTATGAAAGAAACGATAAAGCCTCTTTTTAATGAAAAAGACATAGAAAAGAAGGTAAAATCGATAGCTGAAAAAATAGCTGAAGATTACAAAGGAAAAGAGCTTTCTGTAGTATCAATATTGAAGGGGAGTGTATTTTTTTTAGCGGATTTATTGAGAAAGATACCTTTGCCGATGACAATAAATTTTGTAGAATTGAAGAGCTATAAAGGTACGGAGACGACGGGGGAAGTAGAGATAAAATTATCAACTGATTTTGACATATCTGGTAAGGATGTATTGATAATTGAGGATATACTTGATACAGGAATAACATTAGATTACTTAATAAAGAGATTAGAGCTTCAGAAGCCTGCATCAATTAAAGTGTGTGTATTAGTAGAAAAGCCTGCGAGGAAGAAGATTGACATAAAAGCAAATTATGTAGGTTTTACGATCGGAGATTATTTTATTGTAGGATATGGATTGGATTATAATGAGAAATATAGAAATTTACCATTTATAGGAGTTTTAGAAACTTAAATAAAGGGGGATAATATTTGAAGTCATTAGTAGCTTGGATGGTAATAATAATTTTGCTAATAGCTGTTTATACTATGCTTTCACGGGAGGAGATGCAAAAGGTTGAATTAAGATATGGAGAATTTTTAGATAAGATTTCGCGAGGGGAGATAAAAAGTATAAGGATAAGTGGATATGATATTGAAGGAGAATTTTACAATAATGATAGATTTAGGTGTGTATCACCGACGACGGACTATAGTGATTTAATAAAGATAGCAAGGCAAAGAGGAATATCTATTGAAGCGAGAAAACCATCCAATCATTCAATGTTTTCTGTTATTCTTGCAGCGCTTCCTTTTTTATTGATATTCTTTTTCTTTATATTTTTCTTAAAGCAGATGCAAGCTGGTAGTAATAAAGCTTTATCATTTGGAAAGAGCAGGGCAAAGCTTTTTGGAGAGGGGCATAAAAAAATCACTTTTAATGATGTAGCTGGAGTTGAAGAAGCGAAAGAGGAATTGAAGGAGATAATAGAATTTCTAAAGAATCCTGCCAAGTTTAAGAAATTAGGCGTGAAGATACCGAAGGGGGTTTTATTAATGGGACCTCCGGGGACAGGAAAGACCTTATTAGCGAAGGCGATTGCCGGAGAAGCGAATGTTCCATTTTTTTCTATAAGTGGTTCTGATTTTGTGGAGATGTTTGTAGGAGTAGGAGCTTCGCGAGTAAGAGATTTATTTGAGCAAGGGAAAAAGAATGCACCTTGCATTATATTTATTGATGAAATAGATGCAGTAGGAAGGCATAGGGGGATAGCTATTGGAGGGGGGCAAGAGGAAAGAGAGCAAACGCTTAATCAGTTATTATTTGAGATGGATGGATTTGAAAGCAATGAAGGGATTATTGTAATAGCAGCTACGAATAGACCTGATGTTTTGGATCATGCCTTGTTAAGACCGGGGAGATTTGATCGTAGAGTAGTAGTTTCTATGCCGGACTTAAAAGGTAGAGAAGGAATTTTAAGGGTGCATATACGAAATATTCCATTAGATGAGAAAGTAGATTTAAATGTTATAGCGCGTGGGACGCCGGGTTTCTCCGGAGCTGATTTAGCAAATTTAGTAAATGAAGCGGCACTTAATGCTGCCAGAAATAATAGGAAGAAGGTTATACAAGAGGATTTTGAATATGCAAAAGACAAAGTTTTAATGGGGGTTGAGAGGAAATCAATGATTTTAAGCGAGAAGGACAAAATTATAGTTGCATATCATGAAGCTGGACATGCCATCGTAGCTTATATGTTGCCTAAAGCAGATCCTATCCATAAAGTAACGATAATTCCAAGAGGAAGAGCTATTGGTATAACTCAACAATTACCTATAGATGATAGATATAATTATAGCAAAGATTACCTTAATTCAATGATATGTGTTCTTTTAGGTGGAAGAGTTTCTGAAGAGTTTTTTCTTGAAGAAATAACTACCGGTGCAGCTAATGATTTGGAAAAAGCTACTGAGATTGCAAGGAGAATGGTTTGTGAATGGGGTATGAGTGAAAATTTAGGACCTCAAACTTTTGAAAAGCAAGAATATTCTGCTTCTTTGGTTGGAAAAGATTATATTCAAAAATATGATTTTAGTCCGGAGACTGCAATAAAAATAGATCAAGAGATAAAAAAAATCATAGAAGATAATTATAATAAAGCGAGGGAAATTATAAAAGATAATACAGCAAAAGTAAAATTAATAGCTGAGACATTATTAGAGAAAGAAGTATTGAATGCTGATCAAATAAAAATGCTGTGTGAGATTGGGAAGCTAAAGGAGGAGGTTCAGGAACCAACATCTGAGGATAAAACAAAAGAGGTTCAAGAGAAAGAACAAGTTGTTATTAAGTCAGTGCTTAGTCTTAATGAAAATTAAAAACGATAATGAATTATGGAAGCAACGATAGATTAATTATTATAAATTCTCATTTTTCAATTTCTTCTACCAAAGGAAATAATATAAGTATTAAAATATTTGATGATTACAGGGCAATAAAAAAATATAAGGATTTATTTAATGATAAATATATAAGAAGCTATATTGGAAGCGTTGGTAATTTAATTTATCTTGAGTTAATTAGTGGTGCTGATATTTTTGAAGATTACTTAAGGGAAGAATCCAAGGAGAAAGGGGGTGTTTTTATTAATCTTCATCAGACTTGGAAGAATTATTGGAGAGGGAAGTGGGAGGTAAGATTAGCAAAAAGGGATATGATTATAAGGAGAAGTTCTCCATTAATTATGGGAGTGCTTAATGTGACGCCGGATTCATTTTATGACGGCAATAGATATTATGATAAGGAGGCAGCTATACAGAGAGCTTTTCAATTAGAGGAAGAAGGAGCTGATATAATAGATATGGGAGGGCAATCGACGCGTCCTGGCTCCCAAAAAATTCCTCCTGAAGTTGAGATGGAAAGAGTTATTCCGGTACTCCAAGGGATTAGAAAAAATATAAATATTCCAATAAGTATAGATACTTATTATAGTTCGGTTGCTGAAGAAGCAATTAAAAATGGTGCGGAAATTATAAATGATACAAGTGCTTTAACCTTGGATGATAATATGATTAATGTAGCTAAAAAATATGATGTTCCTATAATATTAATGCATTATTTTAAATCCCTTCAGCCAATGCCCACTGAGCCGTATTACAATGATGTGATTTATGATATCTTATTATGGCTGCAAGAAAGAATAAATTATATCCATCAGGCTAACTTCGATATTGAAAAAATTATAATAGACCCCGGAATAGGATTTGGAAAACTGGTGGAGCATAATTTAGAAATATTAAATAAATTAGATGCTTTTAGATGTTTAGGGAGACCTGTCTTAATAGGACCGTCAAGGAAATCTTTTATTGGTAAGATTTTATTAGATAAAGGACCGGATGAAAGACTGGAAGGGACGATAGCTGCTTGTATATTATCTATATTGAAGGGTGCATCAATTATAAGAGTTCATGATGTTAAAGAAATCAAAAAAGCTCTTAAAGTAGCATCAGCTATCATAAAAGGTGTTTAATGATAATAAGCTGGACAGATATAATTGATATAATTTTAATAGCTTTTTTAATTTATTATGCATTATCATTATTGAAGGGTTCGCGTTCGATGCAAATGTTGATAGGTATTCTTATTTTAGTAGGCGTATATTATATTTCTCAAATTTTGCAACTTCGTTCTTTGCATTGGATTTTAAAAAATCTCTTTGGATATTTTGTTCTTACTATCATTATATTATTTCAGCAAGAGGTTAGAATGGCATTAGCGAATATAGGAATACCATTTTTTAAGAGGGAAAGGAAAGCAAAGGGTGATTATACAGAAGACATTATTTTAGCTGTTGAAACTCTTGCTTCCAGAAAAATAGGAGCAATAATTATATTTGAGAGGGAATTAGGATTAAAAAATTATATTGATACAGGCGTTCCGATAGGAGCTAATATAAGTTATGATCTTTTATTGAGCATATTTGTGCCACAAAGTCCATTACATGATGGAGCTGTTATTATAAAAGGGGACAAGATTGCAGCGGCGGCTTGTTATTTGCCTTTAACTACTGCAGCTCATTTAGCTAAAGAATTAGGAACTCGTCATAGAGCAGCCATTGGAATTACTGAAGAAACTGATGCCCTTGCTGTTGTTGTATCTGAAGAAACAGGCATTATTAGCTTCGTTAACGAAGGAAATATTCAAAGGAATTTATCTCCAAAAGTGCTTCATGATATTCTTAGAGAGTTTCTTTTTGGTAAAAAGAATAAAATATTAAAGGTAGGAGATGCCCAAGATAAAGCATCTGTTATTGAATAATATTGAACTTAAAATTTTTTCAATTATACTTTCTATACTGGTTTGGTATGCTATTATTGGGCAAGAGACCTCAGAAGCTATGATGTTTGTTCCTATTGAATATCAGAATCTTCCTGATTATTTAGAGATAGTGAATAATCCAAGAAAAATTATAGAGCTTACACTAAAAGGACCTTCTGCTTTCTTGAAAAAACTTTCCCCACAAGATTTAAAAGTATCTTTGGACCTTTCACATGCACAGCCAGGAGATAAAACATTCTTTTCAAGTGAGCTAAATATTGATGTCCCTTTAGGTATTTCAGTTTCTAAGATTAACCCAAGCTTCATTAAAATAACTTTTGATATTACCGCAAGAAAAGAAATACCAATAAAACCTACTTTCTCAGGAAAATTAGAATATGGATATAAACTCACTTCTGTTTCCCTTGAGCCTAACCATATCTTAGTTGAAGGAGCACAAAAAATATTAAATAAGCTAACCTATATACATACAGATCCTATTAATTTAGAAGGATTAAAAGAAAACGCAATTTTTAATGTGTCCATAAGTGGAGACATGCCTAATGTAAGGCTTTTAGAATCTCCAGAAATAACCGTTCATTTAAAAATAGAAGAAATTTATGCGGAAAAAATAATCAAGAGATTAGCTATTGAATTGAATAATAAAAAGATAAAATATTATTCTCCACATTATGTATCTTTATCTTTAAAAGCTCCCATTAGAATCATAGAAAATCTTGACCTTAATGCAATAAGAGCAATTATAGAAACTGAAGGGTTGCGTCCCGGAAAACATCAAGTTCCTATTAAAATTTTAATACCAGAAAATTTAAAAGATTCTTTGCAGATAGTTTCAATAGAACCTGCCTCCGCCGAAGTTTACAGGATAAAGGAATAGAGTTTATAGAGTTTATAGAGTTT
>CAYREJ010000136.1:0-6922 GCA_964423235.1 uncultured Acidobacteriota bacterium
ATTTCTTATAACCTTCATCTTCTCCTTTTCGCACAGATTCAGTTACCTTTTCTTCTTTTTCAATAGCTGCTGAAGTACTCGTAGAAGGAACAAGAGAGATTTTTTTCTCCGCCATATACCCTTCGTCTTTCATTCTCATTAGCTTTTCATTTTTCTCCTTCAAGCTATTAAACTTTCCTAATATGCTATTTAGTCTGAAATTTTGTGCATAAGATAGCTTAGATGGGTTCTGACTATAAATTTTTAATTTATTCTCTATCTCTTTTTGGAGCTGCCAAGGTGGAGTTTTAGAGCCACCCCCGAAATATTTATCCCATTCTAATTTTGCTTTATTAATCATTGATTCAATTTGAGATAATTCAAAATCAATTTTATCTTTATCTATTTCCATTTCTTTATTATAGATAAAACCATAATAATGGAAGCCATAAACTTCCTGCATAAGGTAATTTTAAATCGTTGATTAAAATTTCCTTATGAGGCAAACTATCAATTAAGTTGTAAATCATATGAATCAACTTTGCTTCTTCAAAATTAAAATCCACTTTATAAAAAATTTTTCTGTTCCTGGTAAAAGAATATAAGTTTTTGTATTCAGAAATTCTTTTAATTGTTTCTTCTTTACTCTCGTCTTTTTCATCAAAGGAAAAAATAAAAGAAATTTTTGGTAAGGATTTATCTTTTTCTGGGTGCATCAATAATTCTATTTCTTTTTTTAGAGCATCAGGAAAAAATAATTTAGAGGAATTATCGCTGCTCATATTATATAAAAGCATAGCATCTATGAGAACAGTTGTCAAATATTGATTTTGTTTAATTTATTAGAGCTGCATATAAATACTGCTTTTACTAATAGTATCTTTAGTTAAGTTTATTTTATAAGCAGTTATATTAGCATTAGCACAGATTAACAGATTAACACTGATTAGCACGGATTAGCACAGATTAACGATTATATTTTTAACCCAAGAGATCAAGATTATTTTTTTTCTTTGTGCTCGTTGCGCTTCCTTTGCGTCATTTGTGGTTGTAATTTAATTCACCACAGAGACACATCAGTTGCAGAGACAATTTTATCTCTGTGTTCTCTGTGTCTCTGTGGTGAATTTATCTTCGGCACTTGATGGATTAAAGTTAAACCACAAGATTTGTTAATCTGTTTTTATCTTTGCTGATCTGTGTTTATCTGTTGGGAATTAATTAAACTACAGAAGATAAATAAAAAAAGCGACGAGAAGATAAAATTCTCGTCGCTTAGCTTTATTGCCAATAGCTAAAAATTATTAAAATTCAACCCTGAATCCGACTTGTGCAATAAATTGTTCACCTTGTCCGGGGTCTCCAGCCCAAGTAGTAGGTTGTCCGTAATTAGCCGAATCTACATTGCTAACATAACCAGCTGGATTCTTTTGATTAAATAAATTGAAGAATTCTAATATAGCTTCCAATCTAACTTTGCTTATATTGAATATTTTAGAAACTCTTACATCTACTTGTCCAAAGCCATCGCCTCTATTTTCATTAACATGAGTAAATGCTGCGGGTATGTCGTAGTTAAATCCATCTCCATTCAAATCTACAACTGTGAAATTATTATAAGGGAATCCTGAACGGAATCTTCCAAAAACAGACAATTGAATATCGGCTGGTAATTGGAAAATGGCGCTTAAAGTCAGTCTATGCAACGCATCTGTATTTAAAGGACCGGTTTGAGCATCGCTCTTAGGATTCTTAAAATCTACTGCACAATCTCTGCAAACGCTTGGGGAACCTAATCTAAACTCATCAGCGCCCGGTAGAACATTCCCTGTAACTCTTGAAATTGTGTAAAAAGCATTTAATTGGAATCTATTAGAGAATCTTTTCTTAATATTAATATTCAAGCCATTATAATCATGGAAACCCCCGCTATACCACAATCTTGCTCTTGGAGACTGAGTAGGAAATCTTCTTTCTCCTGTTTCAGGGTCTATCCCATTAAATCTAAATCGGATGTATTGATCTCTTCCACTTACATGAACAAAATCTAAGTCAATAGCCAAATCTTCTGTTATTTGATGACCGAATCCTAAAGAGAATTGGTCTGTATAAGGAACAACGAAATCGGTATTTGCAATATCCCTAACTAATTGAATAGCACTGGGTAGCTGGTTAGGTGGCAAAGGTTGACCTATTTTCCAATAAGAACCATCAGGATTCTTTATCCCATTTTCGTCAAACACATTATAAACTACGCCAAAACCTCCTAAAGCAGCACGAGCAAATAAGAAATTAGCATTAGTATATGGAAAATCATAATATCTACCATATCCACCTCTTATAATTGATTTTCCATCTCCTTTGATATCATAAGCAAATCCTAAACGCGGCTGAATATTGTTTGTATCATTTTTAGAAACTGGAATTTCTCTGAAAGCTATCAGATAATCTTCATTATACTTTGTTTGCGTGCTAAGGATCTGGAATAAAGGCAAGGAACTTTGATCTAGCTCGAATCCTGTGACTAAATCATATCTTACTCCTAAATTCAGCGTTAGTTTATCGTTAACTTTCCAATCATCCTGAAAATAAATTCCATATTGATTGTTCTCATTAACCGGATGAAATTCTCCTCCTAACATTGTAATATCATAAATAGGGGCACCCATGCTATTAGCTAAAGCTGAATATTGAGGAACTCCAATACCGCCTGAAAAAGTATTTTCAAGTCTCGGCTCAAAAATAATATTTATTCCGGCTTTAAAATTATGTGCTCCTTTTGCAGTTGATTTATGATAGGATACATCATCTTTGAATTGAATTTTAGTTTGCATTGTTGCTTGTGGTGTATTAGGATTTTGACCAACCATAACTCCATTAGGGAATAAGATATTAGGATCATTACTATTAGCAGTTATTTTATTATCAAAAGTTGCTACTTGGAAAACAGCTTCATTTAAAGTATTGGAATTTATCACATAATTATGTCCGACAAGGAAAGAATGGAATTTATTTGCAAGCGTTCCCCAGGCGTTCGGAGCATAAGTTGGATAAGCACCATAAATATTTGTTAATTTTTGATATCCATATCGGATTTGTAAATATTGTTCCGGATTTATAATAGCAGTAATTTTTGCAAGAGCTTGAAAATCTTTGAATTCTAAGTCGTGAGGTCCGTCATCGCTTGGTGAAATTCCTTGCGTATCAACCACTACCTTTGTTGTTTGCTGCAATCTTTCTGCTGCTACAAAATAATGAGCTTTATCTTTTACTATTGGACCACCAAAAGAACCTCCAAATTGCTGACGACTATATGCTGATTTATCTATCCCCGCTTCCTTTTCAGCTGTTGTTTTTGCATTCAAAGAATCATCTCTAAAAAGAGCAAAGAAACTCCCATGAGGATCATTAGTTCCTGATTTTGTAACTACGCTTATTAGCCCACCATTTGAGCGACCATATTCTGCTTTGAATTGCTGTGTAAATATTTTGAATTCCTTAATAGATTCTAAACTATACATTTGGTTCAATCCGCCAACAGTATCATCATTATTATCACCACCATCTACCGATATATTAACATTTCTTCCACTACCACCAGCTACACTTACTGCTAAATACGCCGGACGCGTCGGATCAGGATGGAAACCTAAATGAGTTCCACCAGCCAATACTCCTAAATTTGCGAACTGGCGCCCATTCAATGGTAAGCTCTTCACTTGCTGCTCCGATACAACTAATCCTATGTGGGATTCTGATTTCTCCAATAACGGTGCTTCCCCAGTTACTGTTATTTCTTCCGCTCCCTTTAATGAAAGAGTAAAATCTATGTTTACCGTCGTTCCTACATCTAACTTTACATCTTTTTGAACCAAAGGCGCGAATCCAGTTAGCTCACATTTAATCGTGTATGTTCCAATTGGCAACGAATTAAATCTATACAATCCATTATCAAGACTTTGAGTAGCACGCTGAAATCCCGTCTCAGTATTCGTAACCGTTATCGTAGCACCCGGTAATGCAGAACCATCTTCTCCTTTCACTTTCCCTTCAAGATTCGCTGTCGGTGTCTGAGAATAAATTAGCGACACGGAAACTAAAACCACTAAAATTATCAGTAATGTTTGAACTTTGGAATTCATAAACACCTCCTATTAGAAATAAAAAATTTTAAATTGCTTTTAATTATTTTGCTAGAAATGATTACTTCTTTCACTTTGTTAATATGCCTCACCTCAGATTTTATAATTTTGCATTAAAAACAATCTTAATGCCAATAGAATAATTAGCATTCAACTATAATTTAGCATATTTCTTATCCTTCTTAAACAACTCTATGGATTAAAATTCAATATTTTGAAGTCCACTCTCCGTATATTAGGATTCACCTATTCGCCAAGATTTATTAGCTCATAACCCCCTTCTTCATTTATTCTCAATACATTGGGCTCTTCTTTCCAAGATGGTATAGCAATAAATTCCTTCCCATCAATTTTCCTGTACAAATATTTGTGAAAATGCCCACTTACAATAAGTTGAACCCCTGAGTCAGTATTTTTTATAAAATTTTCTATCTGCGCTTCCGGAATTTTCTCCTTATATTTTTTATTTATAGGTTTCATCTTCTTCTCTAAATAATTAATTAACTTCTGAATAAGTTTGGCTGGTAAAATAAAAATAAGGAAATACACTAACCTATTTTTAGAAATAAAATTCCAAATCCTATAAAGGTAATCTTCTTTATTGATTTTATCTCCATGAATAATTAATATTGATTTATTTTCTCTGTAGCAAGCTTTTTTATATACCGAGCTAAAATATTTTCCTTTCAAATTATTGATAAAAAAATCTCTGTTCCCTTCAATATAGGAAATCTTCTTCCCTTCCTCTTTTGCTTTTTTAAAATAGGATAACAATTCTTTTTGCCATGGGAGCATAAACTTTTCTTCTCCAACAAAAACATCAAAAATATCGCCATTTATTATTAATTCTTCATTATCTTTTAATGAATCTATCAAACTAATTAACAGCTTGATACTTTTCTCACTTTCTTTAAGATGCAAATCAGCACATACATATGAACAATTTTCTTTTTGCATAATTACAAAGATTTCTTTATAAATTCTATAACTGAATTTAAAACTTTTATAATACTATCTTTATCTCCTTTTCCCTTGAAAAACTTTATACTAACAGAATAATCCCCTTTAGGGTCCATATATTTAAACGATTTAACTTTTTCTTTATGATTAGAAGCTCTTTTTTCTTGACGGATCTCTTCTCTTTTTATCTCCCTTTTTGCAATTTTTTTTGCTAACTCCCACATTCTTTCCGGAGAACCAGACCTTACAATTTCTACTAAAAGACTTTTCGCCTTTATGTCGGCATGCCGACAAAATGTTTTTAGATCCTCCGGCATATTATTTATAGAAATAATTTCCGTTATATAAGAGCGAGATTTACCAGTTATTTCCGCAATTCTATTATGTGTGTATTTGAATTCCTCAGAGAGCTTGTTGAGAGCTTCCGCCTCCTCAAAAGCATCTAAATCTTTACGACATAAATTCTCAATCAAAGCAATTTCGAGCATCTCTCTTTCATTAATTTCTTTCTCTATACAAGGAACCTCTTTCAGTCCTGCTATTAACGCAGCTCTGTATCTCCTCTCTCCACAAATAATTTGATATTTATTCTCTTCTAAAGGACGCACTATTAAAGGTTCAATTATCCCAATTTCTTTTATTGACTTCGCTAACTCTTCTATATCTCCATAATCTTTTCTCGGCTGATAAGGATTAGGCTCCAATTGATCAATCTTTATCGATTTGCCTATTGCTCCCCCTTTCTTTAGCAAAAGCTCCTCCACATAATGAGACCCATGCCTTGAAGTTATTGTTAAAGGTAATCCCTTCTTTTTGTTATACACGGCTTACTACCTCCTGCGCAAGTTTCATATATTCCTCGGCTCCGCTTGATGTCGGAGCAAATGTAAAAATGCTCTCTTTATAAGCAGGACTCTCCTCTAATCTTATACTCTTGCTTATAAAAGTTTTAAATACTAAATCCCCAAACATATTCTTTATATGCTTGAAAATATCTTTAGATAAAGTAGTTCTTTTATCAAAAAGCGTAATTAAAACTCCTATTATCGTCAATGATGAATTAGCTAAAGATTTAACTTTTTCTATCGTCTCCAATAGATCATCTGTTCCCTCTAATGCATAGTAAGATGCTTGGACTGGAATGAGAGCATATTCAGCTGATACTAAGGCATTAACAGTTAGCAAACCCAAAGCAGGCGGCGTATCTATTATTATAAACTCATATTCCCCCTTCAATTCTTTTATCTTCTCTCTTAATCTATAATGAGAATCTAATTCTCCTATTAGTTTGCTTTCTATTTTTGCTAAAGAAATCTTACTGGGCATTAAATAAAGATTTTCTAATCCAGTATTTTGTATTATGCTCTTTGCAGATACTTTGGAATCTAATAATAAATCATAAACATTTAGAAAGGGCTTATGTATATCTATAAAGGATAACGAAGCATTTGCTTGAGGATCTAAATCTATTAAAAGAGTCTTATGTTTTAATAAAGATAATCCGGCAGCTAAATTTATTGCTGTAGTTGTTTTCCCTACCCCGCCTTTCTGGTTCGCTATCACTATTATCTTCGTTTCTTTCATCTTTATTTTTAAAATTAATCTTAAAATTTATTTTTATCTATACTAAAATATTATTGATTATTTTGTCAAGTAAAGTCAGACAAAATTAACATGAAAAAAATCTTTTGCTAATCTGTGTTAATCTCGTGGTTAAGATTGAAACCACAGGATTACACAAGATTAACACAAGATTAAAAATAGATAAAATTAACAATTATGCAGTTGATTTTCGGTTTTAGTTAATAACTCTTGCCAATGCTTTTCTACTTCTCTTTGCA
>CAYREJ010000137.1:0-6887 GCA_964423235.1 uncultured Acidobacteriota bacterium
TTTCTATAAAATATATCTTTCTTTGTGCTCTTTGTGTTTTCTTTATGATCTTTGTGGTTTATAATTTTTTTTGCCATTGAATTGGCTTTTAGGATTTGGAAAAAACTGACTAGTTACGATTTGAATTATTGAAAATTATTTTTTAAATATGCTAAAATATGCAATTTAAAAATATGATTGAATTAAAATACATAATAAAGTCATTGCGGATAAGCTCATATATAAAAAATAGTTTCGTGATTGCTCCTTTAATTTTTGCAAAGAAGCTTTTTGAGATAAAAACAGTCGGAGAAGTTCTGGCAGGAGCCTTTTTATTTTGCATGATATCATCAGCTGTATATTTAATTAATGACATTCGGGACATTGAATTTGATAGAAATCACCCTAGAAAAAAAAACAGACCGATAGCAACAGGTGCATTGCCGATAAGCACAGCTATATTAATATCAATTTTACTAAGCATTTTTTCATTAATGGGAAGTTTTTATTTAAGCAGGAAGTTTTTACTCTATATTTTTTTATATTTTATAATGCAATTAGGATATAATTTCGGCTTAAAGCACATTTCAATAATAGAATCGATGATAGTGGCAAGCGGGTTCGTGATAAGGGTAATGGCTGGCAGTGTTTTGGTAAAAGAGCCTGCAAGTGAATGGATTATGTTGGCAACTTTTTTTTTAGCGTCCGTATTAATATTTGGCAAAAGGAAATCTGAATACATACGAATTAATAATGAAGAGGAAACTATAGGTAGACCTGTATTGCAGCAATACTCTGCATTATGGCTAGATTTAAGCTTGAGCATATCAATTTGTGCTGCCATAATTACATATTCATTATATTGTATATCAAATCGAGGAATTTTTTTAGGTGGAAAAGAAATGATTTATACATTATTACCCATAATGATAGGATTATTGAGGTATTTGCAATTAATTTCATTAGGAAAGACGAATGAGGATATTGGACAATTGCTTTTCAATGATACAATTTTGCTAACATCAGTTCTATCTTGGATAATTATGCTAATAATTTTTATTTATATTATATGAAAAAGATAAAAGCATACATAATAAATATTTTTAAAAAACCTGAAATAATCTCAATAATATTTTTGGCAATTTTAAGTATAGCAAATCGTTATCCGCTATTGTCGCAAATATCTACTCATGTTTATTTTAATGGGGCTGATTATAATATATATACTTGGGTATTAGCTTGGGATTGCCATGCAATTGAAAAATTTATATTTAACAATTTTTGGGCGACTAATGCTATGTATCCTTATCCCTATGTTTTAGCATTTTCGGAGAATTTAACAGGACTTTTGCCAATTGCATTTCCTATATGGATTCTTTCTCATAATCCTATATTAACATTCAACCTTACCCTTCTAATATTATTATTTTCAACAGCTATAAGTAGTTATTTAGTATTAAGAAAAATGATAAAGAGCGATTTACCGGCATTAATAGGGTCAGTAATATTTAGTTTTTATCCTTATAATTTATGGAATTTTACAATAGGGCACCCCCATATGGTAGCCTTAATGTTATTGCCTATAATTACTTATGTTAATATTTTATACTGGGAAGAAGATAAGATAAGATATTTAACTATTTTAGTATTACTGTGGATTTGGAATTTTTTGATGAGCATTTATATTGGCATAATGATATTATTATATTTAGCCATTTGGAATTTAATATGGTTTATGAGAGAAAAAGAAATATTTAAATTTAAGAAGATAGTAAAGTGGTTGATTGGAATAAGCTTAGTATGGGTAGCGATGGTACCGGTATTTTATATTTACTACCAGGTAGTTAGAGATATGGATGCTATAAGGACATTAGAGCATCACCTTTATTATACAGGTTATGCATGGAGCTGGTTCTCAGTACCGCCTGATAATGTAATATGGGGAAAGTTTTTGAAAATACTCCCTTCTCCAAGATTTATCTTTGCTGAAGATGCTATGTTTCCAGGTATTATCCCTTTTTTGTTATTCATAGCAAGTTATTTAATAAAAGATATACCTTATTGGTTAAAGAGTTTACGAATAGCATCACTTATAATAGCTATATTAGCTATTGGCCCTTATATGATAGGAATATCGGAAAAGGTGCCAATGCCATACACTTTAATATGGTATATATTCCCTCCATTAAGGGCATTAAGGAATCCACAGCGTTTATCGGTATTTGTAATATTAGGAATTGGCTTTATTGCAGCGTTTGTAGCTAATAAATTAATTAAGAAAGGTAGGTATGGTGTTGCTCTATCTTTAGTAATATTATTACTTCATTATGTAGAAACATTTACATACTCTAAAGTTGAAGAGGGTATACATCCTGGCATAGGCAATACTTACAAAAAATTAAAAAGAAAAAATAATCCTCGAATTATGATAGAACTACCGATGCCAAGTGGATGGATGAGCTGGGTACCAATGGCAAAGAGGCAGATAAGCTGGGTAGAAGAGACTAGACCTTTAGTAAATTCTACATATCATTGGAATTATGTTGTGAATGGGATAGGTGGATTATGGCCTCCATTACAATTTCAGCTCGGTAAGGAGTTAAGCAAATTTCCGTCTAAGCATACGATAGCTTTATTGCAGTCATTGGGCATCGATACAATAATAATAAATGAAAGAATATACAAAAATGGGGTTATCAAGCTAATAAATAAGATGAAGCAATATAAGCAATTGGAATTTGAATATAGAGAAGGGAGCATATCAGTTTGGCATTTAAAAGAGGGGCAAAAAGCTGTAAAGTTGGTTCCTCAAAAGCATATAAAATTAATTAATAAAGCGAACAAGCTAATAATAGAAGTAAAAGATAAGAATGTGCAATTTATATTTAATGACAAGGCTGCGGCGAAATGGAAATTCCCAATTGCTAAAGGGTGGAAGATAATAATAGAAACTAAAAGCGGCTCAGCAAAAGAATATGAATGGGATACCCCAGCAATATTTCATAATAAGAATAATCATTACGAATTAGGATATTGGAATAATCTTTCGAAAGTTCTCATCTTAATAAGATCAACTAAAATTGAGCTATATTAATTTTTTCTATAATTTATATCAAATTCTTTCTTTAATAATTTTTACAATACAGGAGTATTTGAAAACTCCTATAATAGGCAAATTGTAATTATTATAATTATTAGCTAAGCTATGAAGTTTATAAAGTCAAAACTCAAAATATTGTAAGGCTATTATATTTTAGAAATTAAAGCTAATTTGAAAAATATTATTTCCATAAAGATAAGATATTTAAGAATAATTATCAGTATTATACTTTTTATTTTGGTTTTGATATTTTTAAAATGGGAAGAAATAATAAAAGTAATTTTGAGAGCAAATCTGAATATTTTGGCGTTGGCATTTTTACTTCACTTAATTGGATTATTAATAAGCGTATTTAGATGGAACTTGTTATTGAAAGCAATAGGAATAAAAAAAGGTTTAACTAATTTATTAGTTATTTATTGGGTGAGCTTATTTTATAATTTATTTCTGCCAACCAGTATAGGAGGGGATGTAGTAAGAGTTTATGACTTAAGTTTTACCACCGGGAAGCTCGAGAAGAGCCTTGCTTCAGTGGTAATGGATAGACTAACAGGAATGATAGTCTTATTGATTATAGGATTATGGGCGTTGCTATTCAATGTGAAATTATATAATGCCCATTTACTATTTTGGACCATCGCATTTTTAGTTTTCTTCCTTTCCCTTTTTATAATGTTAATCTATAAAAAGCCAAGAAAAATATTTTATTTATTGATGCCTAGCAAGATATTAAACTTTTTTAAAAAAAAATTAAATAAATATATAGATTCTTTTAATTATTATAAGATAAATCCTAAAGCACTTATTATAGCAATGTTCTACGGTGCATTGCTTCAGATAAATGTAATAATATATTTTTTTTTAATAGGAAAGGCGTTAAAAATTAAATTAGATTTTGTTTATTATTGTGCTGTAATTCCCATAATCCAAATAATTACTTTGATACCGGTTTCTTTGAGCGGGATAGGCATAAGAGAAGCAGCAATGATAACGATCCTAAAAATTTTTAATGTATCTCCAGAGCTATCATTCTCTTTATCTTTATTAAGTTTTATTTTAGCAGCTATATTTAATTCTATCGGGGGATTGCTTCAATTTAAGCTCTATAAGCGCTGTTTCTTTTTATAAATCATTCTTATTTTCTACCTGCAATCTTTAATTTACTTCTTTACGCTCATAGCACCCTTTGCGTCTTTTCGGAGATATTAAAATAATTTTTTCACGCAAAGACGCAATGCTCGTAATGTAGCACAGGCATTTCTGCTTGTGAAAAACCTATGGGCATTTAGAAAAGGCACAGACAGGAATGCCTGTGCTACTTCTTTGCATCTTTGCGAGAAACCTTTTAAACTCGCTAAACTTGCCAACTGTAAAAAAATAATAAAACATTGGTTTTGACATATTAGAATATTAACGAGTTAAAATAGATAATTTTTCCTTAAAGAGTCTCTTATTCCACCTGGGTAGAATTTGTGGAACTCTACAAACTCTCAACTATATAAACTCTACAAACTATAATTGACTTGTATTTCAACCAAATATACAATATTCTAAATATTCAATGATTAATAATAAAGTAATAAGCGTCATTGTTCCTATCTATAATGAAGAAGAATCATTACCTTATTTCATACCTTCTTTAATTGATGAATTAGAAAAAATTTCAAAAGAACTTAATCTTACATATGAAATAATTTTAGTTAATGATGGAAGTACAGATTCTTCATATCAGATAATTAAAAATTTTTCAGATAAAAATAAAAAAATTAGAATAATTCATTTCGGAAACAATTATGGTCAGACAGCAGCTTTGGCTGCCGGTTTTCATAATTCAAAAGGTGATATTTTAATTACCTTAGATGCTGACGGACAGAATGACCCTTCCGATATTAAAAAATTAATTCTAAAGCTTGCGGAAGGTTTTGATGTGGTAAATGGATGGCGTAAAGAAAGAATGGATAAATTCTTTAGCCGCATCCTTCCCTCCCGTATTGCTAATTATATAATCTCATTAATTACTGGTTTAAAACTTAAAGATTATGGTTGCACTCTTAAAGCTTATAAAAAAGAAAGTATTCAATACCTTAACTTATATGGAGAAATGCATAGATTTATTCCCGCTTTGCTTAAATGGTCAGGAGCAAATATCGCAGAGATTCCCGTTAAGCATCATCCAAGAAAAAAAGGAAAATCTAAATATGGGCTATCCAGGACTATTAAAGTTCTCTTGGACTTAGCAGTTGTTAAATTCCTTATGAGTTTTTCAACAAGACCAATTCAATTTTTTGGGCTAATTGCACTTCTGATATTTTTCCTTAGCTGCATATCATTTGCAGTAGTTTTATATTTTAAAATATATCATAATTTAAGTATGAATAGGAATGCTCTGCTCTATTTCTCTTTAACCTCTTTTATGATTAGTATTCAATTTTTTATTCTCGGATTTATTGCAGAAATGCTTTCGCGAACTTACCACGAATCTCAACAAAAGCCCATTTATTTTATAAAAGAAAAAATAAATTTCGATGATTAATTTAAAAAATGGAAATTTATCTACCTATAGAAGTGAAAAATAAAATCTTGTTAAGCGAAAAAGGGGGATATTTAATTGGGGAAAAATTTTATGACATTTTTTTTATCACTGATATTTACTCTGGCACCATAAAAAGTAAGATAGCAGCAATAAAAAATTTAATAGGGGAATTTCAGTTTTTTAAAGTCAAAAGAGAAGAAAAGCTAAATATAAAGAAAAAGCTAAATAAGATAGAAATGCAATGGATTTTTCTTTTAATAAAGGAAAAGGGTGATAAAAAAACATTGAAAGGGTATTTAAAGACTTTGTCGGAAGATCAAAAAAAACCTATTGTAATTAAATTAAAAATTATGGTAATATAGAATTAGGAAGAAAAATCAATGCAGGAAGGAATTATGAGCGAGTTAAAAAATGAAACAAAAAAAGAATTATTAAAGATAGCTAGGAAAGCGATAGAGGAAGAAATATTAAGAGGGATCAAAATAACTCCTCCAGACATAGAGGAATTAAAAGTAAAAAAGGGTGCTTTTGTAACAATAAGAGTTAATACTGAATTGCGTGGTTGCATAGGGTATGTTGTTCCAATTCGTTCTTTGGGAGAAACAGTCATAGATTGTGCGATAGCTGCTGCAACAGAAGACCACCGATTTCCACCAATTACTCCGAAAGAAATTCCCAAAATGAAATTAGAAATATCTGTCCTTTCTCCATTGAAAAAAATCAAAGATATTCAAGAGATAGAAGTAGGAAAGCATGGTATTATGATAACTCATGGATTAAGCCGTGGTTTGTTATTACCGCAAGTAGCTGTTGAACATAAGTGGGATAGAATTACATTTTTAGAGAATACTTGCTGGAAAGCTGGCTTGGATAAAAATGCATGGAAAGATAAAGATACTATAATAGAAATATTTAGTGCTGAAGTATTTTCAGAGGACGACTTTGTTTCCTAATAATTCGCAAACAAGCATCCAGATAAAGCCTTAATCTTCTTTATTCTTCAATACAAAATCCTAATCAATACTAGTAATTTTGTTTAGCATAATTTTATTTTTTCACGCAAAGCTCGAAAAAATCTTCTTCTTTTCTTAGATTTTTAATCTATTAACTTCCTAACTTCTTAGCTTCTTTTCACTTTGCGCTCTTTGCGTCTTTGCGTGAGTTTCCAAATAATTTTTTCACGCAAAGCTCGCAAAGCTCGCAAAGATCATCTTCTTTCCTTAACTTCTTAACTTCCTAACTTCTTAACTTCTTCTCCCTTTGCGCTCTTTGCGT
>CAYREJ010000138.1:0-6869 GCA_964423235.1 uncultured Acidobacteriota bacterium
CCTAATCCTCAATCCCCAATTCCCAATCCCCAATCCCCAATCCCTCCCAATTCCTAATCCCTAATTCCCAATTCCCAATCCCTACCTGAGGAACTCTACAAACTCTCAACTCTACAAACTCTATAAACTCTATTTATATGCTCTGGGGTAGTTCCACAGCATCCCCCTATGATTGATACATTCATCTTTATTAATTCTTTTGCTTTTGATGCCATGTAATCGGGGGTCTCCGGATATTTAATAACTCCTTCTTCAAAAATTGGCATGCCAGCATTCGGTTGAAATATCAATGGTTTTTTTGCAAATTTTTTAAATTCTAATGCTATCTTTATCATTGTATCTGTTCCATTGCCACAATTTGATCCAATGATATCTGCTCCCAATCTTTCTAATTCCTCAACGCATTCTTTAATGCTATCTCCATAAATTGTATATATACCTTTTTCCGTTTCTTCAAAAGTCATTGTTGAAACTATTGGAAGACCATATAATGCTTCCTTTGCTGCTTTGATGGCTATTTTCATTTCTGTTAGATTCGTCATAGTTTCTATGCATATAGCATCAATGTCTTCATATTGAAAAAGTTTCATCTGCTTATAATAATTTTCAAAAACTTCTTCTTCAGAAACATCTCCATAAGGTTTTAATATTTTGCCAGTCGGTCCTATTGATACAATAATATATGCATTATTTCTAATAATTCTTTTAACGATCCTTACAGCTTCCCTATTGATTTTTTCCAATTTATCTTGCAGCCCGAATGCTGAAAGTCGGATAGGAGAAGCCCCAAATGTATTGGTTTGGATTATTTGAGCTCCAGCATCTAAATACTCTTTTGCTATGCTTTCAATAATTTCTGGTCTATAGATATTTATATACTCAGGGCACTCCAGCTGCTTTCCTAACTTTTGAATAAGCATTGTCCCTAAAGCACCATCCGCTAATAATATGTTTCCTTCTTGTATATTTTTTATAAAGTCCTTCATAATATTAAAATTTTACCTTAAAATTAGCGAATTATTGAATAGATATTCTCATCTTCTTACCTTCTTAACTTCTCAAATTTAAAATTCTTTTTACAATTTCTACAGCATTAAAAGCATCATATCCATAAGCATCCGCTCCTATTTCTTTAGCGAATTTATTATTTACTGCGGCTCCCCCAATGATGACCTTTATATTACCATATAACTTTTTTTCTTTTAGAATCTGAATTACCTTGCTCATATTTTGCATAGTTGTAGTTAATAATGCAGATAATCCAATGATGGAGGCTTTATAATTTATAGCCGTTTCTATGAATTTTTCTGCCGGAACATTATTTCCTAAATCAATTACATCAAAACCAGCTCCTCTTAACATTATAGAAACCAAATTTTTGCCAATGTCATGTAAATCTCCATAAACAGTTCCTATGACTATTTTTCCTAAGGAAGGTATTTTATCTTTTATAATGAATGGTTTTATTACTTCCATTCCAGCATACATTGCTTTAGCAGCTAATAATACATCAGGCAAAAATATTTCTCTCTTTTTGAATTTCTCGCTTATTGTATTCATGCCTAAAATCAATGCATTATCTAATATCTCTTTAGCAAATGCTCCTGAATTTATAGCCTCCTTGACTAATTCAGATACTTTTTCATCTTCTCCTTCCTCTAAATTCTTAGCTATTTTTTTAAAAATCTCTTCTGTATCCATGTATTTAATTTTTAATTTTACCATAAAAATCTTGCAATGAATAGCCTATCGCCTATCTTATTCTTTCTTTACAAGAAAAAGATTTGCATTCTTTGCAAAAATCAAAATTAGGTATGAAGAAATGAATTTTTCTTTCGCCAGCAATTATAACCCCTGATATTGACTTTAAAGGATTCATTAGATAATTCTCATTCAAATATATTCCTATTTCTTCAGGATTTAAATATTCAAATAATTTCTTTTGAGAGCTAATATGCCATCCACAATAGCCGGGGCTATACCTTAATACTCGGAATGTTAAAGATGCATTATTTTTAGATGAAAGATAGGAAAAATAATAATCTTGGCAATATTCAGCTACTTTATCGGTTACAAAAGAAGCAATTTCGTCTAATAAGCCTCCTAAAAGAAATTCTTGTTTTTCAAATAATTCATTAATTTTATTAGTTATTTTCTCTCCGACTGTGCAAGCAAAAATTGCTAAATTGCTGGCATTGGGAAAAATTTTTCCTATGGGAGAATCCGGATGATTAAAGCCTTCACCATCATAAATTTTTTTAAATTCAGGAATAGAAATTTCCTTAAGAATTATTTTAGGTTTTGCTATTGATGAAAATAATTCTGAAGCAGTTATAAAGGCTGCTTTTATCTTGCTATTATTGCTTTTGATATTATGGAAGTATTGATCAATAAAAGAATCAATTTTTGAATTATTTTCTAAATCAAATATTTTTCTCATAATTTTCTGAAGGTAATTTATCCATACCTGTTAATTTTGCATATTTTGTCATGATTTGATTTAAATCTTTTTTAATGCTTTCAGAAAGGCGGGATGGAGAATATTTTTGGATTAATTTTAGAGTTTCTTTATGAGCACGCTCGTAAATTTCAATGCAACCTTGTTCTTCCCATCTTTTTCTGTTCAATCTATCAATTACTTCATTAGGATATAGATGTTCTTCTTTAAAATATTTACGAGTATGCTTTGAAATTAGAAGATGACCTTCATTAATTAATTCTTCAAAGATAGGGATGCACGGAAAATCTTCTTTCGGTTCAATTCCTTTAATTAATTTAAGAGCCATTCCGCAGATTTCATTATCAAGTATTAATTTTTCTAAGCTGAAACCACTTTCAAAATCAAGCATACCGGGACCAGCGATATTATTAATTCCAGAAAGAGCACCTAATATAGCTCCTAAAGCCGATTCCATACCCATCTGCGCATCAAATTGCTTAGAATCGCTTAAAGAAATATAAGCTTGAGTAGGAAAGCCCAAGTATTTTCCGATTTCGCTAAAAGCACAATCAATCATCATTGTTTCAATAGCGCCCATAGGAGTGGTTTCATTTATTAAATCAAAAATAGCTGGAGAACCTCCATATAATATGGGGCATCCCGGTTTTATTAATTGAGCAATGACTACTCCGCTAAGAGTTTCAGCAGTATGCTGAATTAAAGTTCCTACGATAGTCACAGGAGCTAAAAATCCCGAAAGAGGCATAGATATTAATTCTACCGGGATGCAACAAGAAGCACAATCAATTAAGTTTTGTGAAGTAACTTCGTTCCATTTTAATGGTGAAGTTGGACAACAAGAAAATATTGCTAAAGGCTTCTTTTCTAATTCTTCTTCTGATCCTCTTATTGCAATAAGTAATTCTTTCATTACTTGGAATCCTTCTATTGTAAAAGCACCCGTTATTACTGGCTTCTCACAGTAAAGCAAACTTAAATATAATCTATAGCTATCAGAAATTTTTTCAGAAACATCTGAAGGAATTATAGCTGTGCTTTGCGAAGCAATATTTCCTAATTGAGAAATTATTTTAGCATATTCTATATAATCTTTAGTAAATGGTTCTCGCAGCCTTTTACTATCATAGTCTAAAATATTTATTGCTGCTGAACCCGGTGTAAAATATACATTGTAATTTGAAAAATCATGAGTTTCATTTCCTAAAACATCATAAAGTTTAAATGATTTTTTTATATTTTTTAAAGATCTCTCAATTAGTTCCGATGTAAATAATACGCGATTTTTATCATTACTTAATTTAGCTCCATTATCTAAAAGGAGTGAAACAATAAATTCATTATGAATTTCTATTCCTAATTTGCAAAGGATTTCTTTAGCTTCTTCAATAATTCTTAATATCAATTCTTTAGCTAAGAAATTAATTGTTAATTTCATTTTTTTCTATTCAAAAATGATATTAATTATAATTATTATTTTAATTTAAAAATTTTATCACAAAAGCAGAGGAATAAAAATAAGTTCTTAGCTTTTAATTTTTAAAGTTGAAGGTTGAAAGCATTAACGAGGGATTTAGCCATTTGAGTTCTTTAGACATTATCATTAGGACAATGCGTTAATGGATTACTCTGGGGGAATTTTGGGGAAGAGGAGAATTTATATTTCACCACAGAGACACAGAGTGCACAGAGACAAAAGAGTCAATTTTTTCTCAGTGTTTTCTGTGCCTCTGTGGCGAATTTATCTTCAGCATTTAATGGATTAAGATTGAAACCACAAGATTAACACCGGATTAAAAATAGATAAAATGAGCTTGAAAAAAATCTTGTGTTAATCTGTGTTAATCTGTGCTTGGCTATTAATCTGTGTTAATCTGTTTTAAGATAAAATTATCACTGAAATAAAATTTGTGTTAATCTGTGTTAATCTGTGGCTACATATTAATATGTGTTAATCTGTATTTGAATTTTATAAACTCGCTGATTCGCTAACTCATTAATAAAATTATAAAAATAATCAGGCAAAGGAGAGATTATTTCAATAATGCTTTTTTTAGTTGGATGAGTAAACATTAATTTATGAGAGTGTAATGCTAATTTATCTAAGAGGACATTTCCATGTTTATCAAAAATTTTTAATGAATCTTTATTATATAGAGGGTCGCATAATATAGGATGACCGATATATGATAAATGAACTCTTATTTGATTAGCTCTTCCGGTTATTGGTATAAGCTTCAAGTAGGAATAATCATTAATGTATTGAATTAATTCATATAATGTTTCAGCTGGTTTACCATCTTTTCTTATAATTGCTCTTATCGGTCCTTTCTTTCTTTGATATATAGGGAAATTTATATATCCTTTGTTGTCTTCTATTTTGCCTTTTACTATGGCTTTGTACTCTTTATACACTTCTTTTCTCTCAAATTGCATACATAATTCCTTATGAGCGATTTTATTTTTTGCAAATATAACAATGCCACTGCAATCTCGGTCAATCCTATGTATAACATATATATGAGGGACTGAGGTTGAGGTGTAATATTTATTTAAAAATGAGTATAAATCTAATTTTTCTTTATTCCATCTTTCTGGAATAACTGGTACGCCTGATTCTTTGTCAATTATTACAATATCATCATCTTCATAAATAATTTTAACATCCATAGCAAACTTTCAGTAAAGAATCTTTCATCTGCGCGTATTAAAAACTAATATTTTAAGGCGATAGGTGATAAATAGCCCATAACCTGTTTAATTGCCTCTTGCTTTCCCAAAATCAAATAAAAATAACTGCTTTTGCTTACTATCAGTTCTTTTATTTTTATATTCAGGTCCATATCTTCCTGTAAATTCGCCTCTCTCTTTTCTTTCTTTAAAGGTTTTTAAAACAATATGCTTAGATAATTCCTCTTTAGCTATTTTTAATTCCCTTTCATAATTCATTAATCTATTTTCAGCAAGCTTAATATATTCTTCAGATATTTCTATACCTATAAAATCATTGCCTAATATTTTTGCAGCAACCAAAGTAGTTCCACTTCCGCAATAAGGGTCAATTACTATTCCTTTTCTATCATCCATTATTGAATAAATTGCTCTAATTGGTAAAGCTAATGGAAAAGGAGCAGGATGAGGATTCTCTTGCTCTGGCTGAAATCTCCAAATAGAAGTTAATAATGCGTGCTTAGCTTTTAATTCTTCTCCTATTAAATTTTTTCCTTTAGGCTTATAAAGCCAATATATTCTTTCATCAACTTGCCAATATCTCCATCCTCTTATATTAGCTGCAATCATTCTATCCCATATTATTTCTTGTCTGACTACCCATTTTGTTTTCCTTAGCCAATCCATAGGATGAAGCATTATGCCTCTTTCCCATCTTATTTTATGATTATAAAAGAAAGAACCACGCGCTTTTGTAATTCTATATATCTCATTTAAAACTTTAATCTGATGCTCTTGATATTCTTTTTCTGGTAGTTTGTCTGATGCCCCTGAATATTTTACATTCTTCTCTAACCATCCTTTTTTATTTTCCCCCTTATTATAAGGAGGCGATGTTGTACCAACATCTATTATTTCATCCGGTAAATTGCGGAAAATTATTAAAGAATCGCCTAAAATTATCTTATTTAAATATTCTCCTGAATTCATTTGGCTTTGTTCCATAAAAATTTATAAAAGCTTTTGGAAATAAATAGCTTATATCTTTCTAATTCAGTTTGACAAATCGCTGACTCCCAAAATGTAAAAGAGAACAGGAAAATAATGAAGCATCTATATATTCATTTTTCAATTTGATTTTTGAAATTTGGCAAATTCAATTGTTTTGCTGATAAGTTCTTTTAGTTTATTATGAGCCTTTGAATCAATTAAATTCCCATTTTTATCAAAAGCTTCTTCTGCATTTCTTATCAGAATTTGAGGCTGAGGAAAGAGGAAAACATTTAACGCAGCTAAAACCTGTCGTAAATGTAATTGTCCCCTAACAGTTCCAAATATTCCGGGGGTAGCACCAAAAACCGCTGCTATCTTTCCATCTAAAGAATTTTCTCCTCGGGAAAGCCAATCAATTGCATTTTTTAATGCAGCTGATATTGAACTATTATATTCAGGAGAAGCTATAAATAATACATCAGCTCTTTCAACAGCTTCCTTCAATTTTTTCACAGATTCAGGGAATCCTCTCGCTTCAATATCTCCATCATATATTGGCAAATTTAATTCTTTTAAATCTAATTCCTCTATTTCTACATCTAATCCTTTAGCAAGCGCTATTGCATTTTGCAAAAGTTTCCTATTAAAGGAATCTTTTCTTAAGCTGCCACATATTCCTAAAATCTTTATTTTTTTCATTTTCTAAACCTCAATTTAGATTTTTTAAAACATAATATTTTAGTATAAA
>CAYREJ010000139.1:0-6804 GCA_964423235.1 uncultured Acidobacteriota bacterium
GTGCTTTGGCGGCCTCTTCTTTCTGAACTAAGGCATCCAATTTTTTTAAGAACGCATTCTCTGCCCGTAGATATTCATTCTCTTTCTGAAGAGCTGCCAGCTTTTGTGCAGCAGAATCTTGATAGATTAAAAAGAGCAGGGATGATAATTATTGAACCTGAGGAGGGATTATTAGCTTGTGGTGAAGAAGGAATTGGCAAATTAGCTTCTGTGGAGAAAATTCATAGTTATGTACTAAATTCTTTGAAAAGGAGAAGAACATTAGAAGGGAAAAGGGTACTTGTTTCAGCAGGTCCGACAATAGAAAAAATAGATTTAGTAAGATTTATTAGTAATTTTTCAAGTGGAAAAATGGGTTATGCTATAGCTGGGGAAGCAGTTAAAAGAAAAGGCGAAGTAATTTTGGTCAGCGGACCCACAAATCTTCCAATCCCTTTAGGAGTTTCATATCGGAAGGTTTTATCTGCCGAAGAGATGAGAGCTGCTATTTTAGAAGAATTTAATAACATAGATATCCTTGTTATGGCAGCAGCTGTAGCTGATTATAAGCCTTATAAATATGAGGATAAGAAAATAAAAAAGTCCGATAAATCTTTGCATCTCACATTAATTCCGACATCTGATATATTGCTGGAAGTTAGCAAAATTAAAAAGAGTCAATTAGTGATTGGTTTTTCTGCAGAAGAAGGTTTTAATTTTCAGCAGGCAGAGAAAAAACTTAATGAGAAAAAATTAGATGCTATTTTGCTAAATGATATATCCAATTCTACGATAGGATTTAATGTAGATGATAATAGAATTTATTGGATTGACAGGAAAGGGCATAAAGAAGATTCCGGAATACAATCAAAGATAGAGTTGGCGAGATGGATTTGGGATAGGATAATAAATTTTCTTTTATTATAAGGCAAAATAATTCGTTCATTCATTAATACTGATATGGAAAATGAAGCTATTGCAAAGCAAATAATTGAATGGCTGAATTTTTATAAGGAAATTGGTATAGAGGAAATAAATGTAAATTATAAAAGAAAGAGTAAGGAGGAGGAATTAATAAAATTAATAGATGAAATTGGAGATTGTCGTCGGTGTCAGTTAAATGAAAAAAGGAAAAAGATAGTAATAGGGGACGGGAATTTGTATAGCAAAGTCATGTTTATTGGAGAAGCTCCGGGCGAAGAAGAAGATAATCAAGGATTACCCTTTGTGGGAAAGGCAGGACAATTACTTAATAAAATCTTAGCTGCAATAGATTTAAAAAGGGAAGATGTTTATATATGTAATATTGTAAAATGCCGTCCGCCTCAAAATAGAATTCCTTTTCCGAAAGAAATAGAAACTTGCGAACCTTTCCTAAAGAGACAAATAGAGATTATCAATCCGAAATTAATAGTAGCATTAGGAGCTCCTGCAGCTCAAACATTACTTAAAACAAAAATGGGAATTACAGAAATTAGAAGTAAATTTTTTAAATTCTCTGATAATATATTAGTTTTTCCTACTTATCATCCAGCTTTTCTATTAAGGAATCCTAATAAAAAAAGAGAAGCTTGGGAAGATTTTAAAAAGATAAAAAAATTCCTAATTGATTTTAAGCTTATCTGAAGGATGACATTCTATTTAAGCATTATAATTTTAAAAGCCATAAAGAATGAATAATTCTTTCAAAAACAGATTATCTTATTGAATAATTGAAGCGTATTACATGATATTAATAGCACATAGAGGTTATTCAGGAAACTATCCAGAAAATACTCTCTTATCTTTTAGAAAAGCATTGGAGGCACAAGCTAAATATATTGAATTTGATGTCCAATATTCCAAAGATAAAAAAATAATCATCATCCATGATTTTACCTTGGATAGAACAACTAATTCTACAGGCTTAGTTAAGAACTTCACCCTACAAGAATTAAAAAAAATTTCAGCTGGCTATCCTCAAAGATTCGGTACCAAATATTTAAATGAAGTTATTCCTACTTTGGAAGAAGCTATATCTTTATGTAAAGATAAAGCAAATTTATTAATTGAAATTAAAAGAGAAAATAAGAATGCTATATATGAAGACAGATTAGAAGATCAGCTGCTGCAAATTGTATCTAATTTTAGTTATTTAGATAAAGTAATTTTCTTGTCCTTTAATTTAAATTCTTTGGTAAGAATTAAAAAAATAAACGATAAAGCGATGACTGGTTCTTTATTTTATTCATTAGATGATAAAGCTATAAAGAAATCTATTGATATAGGTTGCGAGTATATAATCTTTAATTATAAAACTTTGCATTCTATTGGTATAATAGAAAAAGCAAGGAGAAGCAATATTAAAACAGGAATTTATACAGTTGATGATATTGTTTTAATGAGAAAATTTGTTAATTTAGGAATAGATGCAATAGCAACTAATTATATATTAGAAATGACTCAAGGGATTAAATAGCAAGCAATAACTTATAATTATTACTCAAAGATGATGTCCTTAAGGCAATTTCTTTTAAAATTCAGATGGTATTTAGCAACACCAAAACGATAATTATAGCTTCGCATTTAGTGCTTATTCTTGTTTGTGATTCTGAAACTTTTTAACTTTAAATAATGCCTTTTCAGCTTGCTTTAGTTTTGGAAAAGCATAAACAGTTTTGAATTATATTTTTTAGTGCTTTGAAAAAAAATGGTATAATTGCAAATTAATAAGAATGGATTTTAGATAATTTTAAAGGAGGATAAAGTGAATAAAAAGACAATATTTCTTTTTCTTTTATTATTAGTGAATTATTTTCTTTTTGGAATGGAGGGTTTATCTCCACAAGATGAATTAAGGATAAAATATTGTACATCAGCAGCTATAAGTCCCAATGGGGAATGGATTGCCTATGTAGTTTCTTTTCAGCGAGAAGCAAATGATGAAGCAGGAGAAGCCTATAGCAATTTATATTTAGTTTCAACGAAAACTAAAGAGATAAAGCCATTTATAACAGGTAAAGAAGCTATTTCAGCTATTAATTGGAAGCCGGATGGGAAAGAGGTTGCTTTTTTAATGAAAAGAGGAGAAAAAGCTAAAAAGCAAGTTTGGTCAATTAGAATAGATGGAGGGGAGGCAAAGCAAATAACGAATTCAGAAAGTGATGTTTTATTTTTCCGATGGCATCCATCAGGGAGAAAATTAGCCTATATTGCAACTGCTGCTGAATCAGAAAAAGAAAAAAAGCTTGAAGAAAAAGGTTATAAATTTATTTATTTTGAGGAAGATTGGAAGCATCGCAATTTATATTTAATAGAGATAAAAGAAGGGGGAGAAATTTCCGAACCGGAGCAAATAACTGATAATATAACTATTTGGGATTTTGAATTTAATCCGGATGGTTCAAAGATAGCAGCAAGCGCTTCAGAAAAGAATTTGGTAGATTATACATATATGTTTCGTAAAGTGTATTTAATAGACCTGGGGAGTAAAAAGATAACTCCACTGACAAATAATGAAGGTAAGTTAGGCAATTATAATTTTAGTCCGGATGGTTCAATGATAGTTTATACGGCGGCAAAATCCCGAAATGATCATTCAGTTAGTCAAGTTTATGTGATAGATGTAAGAGGAGGGGAAGCAAGAAATCTCACACCGGAGAACTTTCGCGGGCACATAATTTGGGCTAAATGGAAAGATAACAAAAATATAGTTTATTTATCTAATGAAGGAGTTTGGACTACATTAAGATTAAATCCGGCTAACAGAATAGATAGCAAATTATTTTTGCATTCAAAAGAATTGGGGGTAATATTTAGTGCTCCTGATTTTACTAAAGATTTTAAGCATTTTGCATTAATAGGAAGTTCAGCTGAGATTCCCAGTGATTTATTTTATTGGCAACCGCCGACTAATCCTGAAAGATTAACCAATTTGAATTCCTGGATAAAAGAAAGGAAGTTAGGTAAGCAAGAAGTTATAAAGTATAAATCCAGGGATGGAAAGGAGATAGAAGGGATTGTTATTTATCCAATAGATTACAAGAAAGGGGAGAAATATCCATTGGTTGTTATAGTTCATGGAGGTCCGGAATATAATTATTCTAATCGGTGGTTGACAAATTATTTTGAAGCGGGTCAAGTTCTTGCTGGGAAAGGCTATTTAGTATTTTATCCGAATTATAGATCAAGCACTGGGTATGGGATTGAGTTTGCGGCAGCAGGATATGGAGACCCAGCCGGAAAAGAATTTGATGATATTGCAGATGGGATAAAATATTTTATACAAAATGGATTAGCGGATGAAGATAGGGTAGGGCTAATTGGTGCTTCTTATGGTGGATATGCAGCGGCTTGGTTTGCAACTTATTATACCGAATTAGTTAAAGCAGTGGTTATGTTTGTAGGAATTAGCGATCTTATAAGCAAAGCGGGGACGACAGATATTCCTTATGAAGATTTGTATGTTCATTTAGGAAAGAAATTAGAAGAAGCTTGGGAACTTTACCTCAAAAGGAGTCCAATTTACTATGCGGAAAAGAGTAAGACGGCGGTATTGATTTTAGGGGGAGCTGCTGATACGCGGGTGCATCCTTCTCAAAGCATAGAATTATATAGAAGGTTAAAAGTGAATAATCATCCGGCTGTTCGTCTAATTCAATATCCTGGTGAAGGACATGGAAATATGAAACAACCCGGTAGGATTGATGTTCTTTTCAGGGTATTGCAATGGCTTGATTGGTATGTGAAAGATAATAAACCTTTAAAAGGAGATATGCCACCATTAGATATTTCTCAGTATTATGGATTGGAATTATTAAATGAATCAAAATGAGCATATTTTTTAAAGGGGGCAAAAATAATGTGGATACTTAAAAGTGTTGAGATGAGAGAAGCTGATAGAATAACTATTGAAGAATTAAAGATTCCGGGACTGATATTAATGGAGAATGCTGCCATAGCAGTTTTGCAAGCCATAAAAGAAGAAATATTGGATTATAAGCTACGGAGCTATGCAGTTATTTGCGGGAAAGGAAATAATGGAGGAGATGGTTTTGCTTTAGCTCGCCATCTGCTTCAAAATAACATAGAAACTAAAGTATTATTAGTTGGGAGAAAAGAACAATTAAAAGGAGATGCATTAGCAAATTATAATATGCTCAAGGCATATATTGAGAATATACCGGAAGTTTGTGAAGAAAACCAATTACACATTATGGAAGATATATTAAAAAACTCATCTATAGCAATAGATGCGATTTTTGGAACTGGCTTAGATAAACCTTTAACAGGCTTTTATAAAAAGGTAGTGGAAGAATTAAATAGATTTAAAGGGGTAATTATTTCAATAGATATACCATCAGGATTAAGCAGTGATATGGGAGAAATTATTGGTCCAGCAGTAAAATCAAATTATACAGTTGCTTTAGCTGCACCTAAGTATTGTCATATTTTCCCTCCTGCGGAGGAATTATGTGGTAAATTGATCATCAAAGATATAGGAATTCCTGAATTAGCAATTAGGAAAACTAATCCTTCTTTAAGATTAATAGAGAAAGCAGATATATTTCCGGTACTTGTGCCAAGAAAAAAAGATACCCACAAAAAAAATTATGGGGATATATTGATAATAGCAGGCTCAGCTGGGAAATTAGGTGCAGCTTGGATGACAGCTTATTCAGCGATTAAGTCCGGAGCTGGTTTAGTAACTTTAGGAGTTCCGAAGTCCCTCCATCATACTGTTATGACTAAAGTAAAGGAGATTATGACAATAGGCTTTCCCAACACAGAAGATGATACCTTCTCTTCAGCAGCCACTGAAGAAATTTTTAAAATAGCTGAAGAAAAAGATCTGCTTGCAATCGGACCAGGCATTACCACTCATCCGGAGGTAGAAAATGTAGTTCAGGAATTAGTTAAGAATTACAGAAAGACTATGATTATAGATGCCGATGGCTTGAATTGCATTTCTAAGGATATTTCTTGCTTGAGAGAAAGAAAAGGGGGCACAATTCTTACGCCTCATCCGGGGGAATTCTCAAGATTAACAAAATTACCAACAAAGGATATTTTGAAAGATAAGGTGAACATAACCAAAAACTTTTCTATCGAGTATCAAGTTGTAGTAATATTAAAGGGGTATCGGACATTAATAGCATTTCCAGATGGAATGGTATATGCGAATCCTACCGGCAATCCGGGTATGGCAACAGGAGGTTCGGGTGATATTCTTACAGGTTTGATTGCAGGTTTTGTTGCTCAAACTTCTGAAAAATATTTTAAAAATGCAGTGATTGCTTCTGTTTATTTGCATGGCTTGGCAGGGGATTTAGCTAAAGAAAAATATGGCGAAATTCCTTTAGTTGCAACTGATATAATTAAATTCATCCCTAAGGCTATAAAATCACTATGTGCTGCTAAAAATAGTTCCTGTCTTTAACTATAAATTTCTACCAACTATACTTTAATTAAAGAATAATATTCCTTAGCATAATTTTGATTTGAATAAATTAATTTTTCACGCAAAGCACGCAAAGCTCATCTTCTTTCCTTAACTTCTTAACTTCCTAACTTCCTAACTTCTTAACTTCCCTTTTATGCTCTTTGCGCTCTTTGCGTGAGTATTCAAATAATTATTTCATGCAAAGCTCGCAAAGCTCATCTTCTTTCTTATCTTCTTATCTTCTTAACTTCCTAACTTCTAAACTTCCTAACTTCTAAACTTCCTAACTTCCCTTTTTTACTCTTTGCAAGGAACTCGCTAAACTCGCCAACTCGCAATTAAATAATAAATCTAATAATATATGTTGTAATTATCTGCTTCATATCTGCGTGTTATATGAAATT
>CAYREJ010000140.1:0-6706 GCA_964423235.1 uncultured Acidobacteriota bacterium
TTTTTAATTATCTATTTCAGTTAATAGGATATTATAGTCTTCATAGGTTTGTATATGATTAATCACTTTGGATTTGCTATTTTCTTTATCTTGACATAAGCTAGCTTCTTTTAACGCAATAGAAACTGAAGAAGCTACAAATTCAGCTTTTTGTATTGATTCATCAAATTCATTATTATCGCACAATATTTTAGCTTCTCTCAAAGAACTCTTTAAGTTGGATATAGTAGAATTGAAGGTGTCATTTGTATTTAGTTGTTCTAATTCTGCTATTAAATTATCAGCTTTTTGAATGGTGTTTAAGGCTTTTTTCTTTATATGTTCTGCTTTCTTTTGGTTAATATTTTTTTCAAGGTCAGATATTGATTCATTGAAGTTTTGTAATTCATTTTGAACATTAGAAAAATCTCCTTTATCTAAATAATGTTCTATAGAAGAAAATTGTTGAATAAGCGATTGATAATTATTATTTAAGCTATCATCCTGGAAAGTAGAAACAAATTCCTGGTATTTTAGTTTTAATGCTTCCATACTTTTTTTAGCATCGCTCAAAAGAATTTTCGCTTGAGTCTCAAGAGCTTTTTGATAAGCTATAGTTGCTGAAGAAGCTGCAAATTCAGCTTTTTGTAGTGATTCCTCAAAATCATAATTATCAAATAATATTTTAGCCTCCCTCAAAGAAGTTTTAAGGTTAGCTATAGTGGAATTGCTTGTATCGCTTATATTTAGTCGCTCCAATTCTGATATCAAATTATCTGCTTTTTGGATAATGTTTGAGGCTTTTTTCTTTAGATATTCTGTTTTCTTTTGAGTAATATTTTTTTCGAAATCAGCCATTGCTTCGTTAAAGTTTTGTAATTCATTTTGAACATTAGTAAAATTTCCTTTATTTAAATAATGTTCTGCAATAGTTAATCGTTGAGTAAGTGACTGATAAGTATTATTAATATTCTCATCCTGAAAGGCAGAAACAAATTCTTGGTATTTTAATGATAATATTTCCATACTTTTTTTGGCATCTTTCAAAATCATTTTTGCTTTAGCTTCATGAGCTTTCTGAGTAGCTATAGTTGCTTTTAAAATAGCAGATTTTGCTTTTGTGATCGATTCATTGAATTCATTAATGCTTATTAAACGATATGCTTCTTGAATAAGCGCTTCTGCCTCATATAATATGGATGAAGCATAAATATCGGCTTGCTGAGCCCTAGATTCAATTATATGGCTTTCAGCATTTGCAATTATTTGTAGTGCATTACTTTTTTGCTGATACCATTTATCTCTTTGTTTCTCTTCAATTTCATTAAGATTCTCCTTACTACTAACCATGAGATCATCATTTTGCGGAGATTTGAAAAAGTCATTTATTTGCAAAGAATTCATATTTATGTTTTCAGGTTTTTTTATACAATAATCGATATCTGAAAGCATTTCTTCCAGTGTTTTATATCTTAATTCTGGATTTTTTGCTAATGATCGTTTAATTATATCTTTCATTTGCGAAGAGATGCCCAAAGCTTCTAAATTAGTGATGGGTACTGGTTCCATAATATGTTTTATTCCTATAGATGTAAAGGAGTTCCCATCAAAAGGAACATTGCCGGATAGCATTTCGAATAATATAATACCAAGTGAATATATGTCCGAGCGAAAATCTGTATTCTTAGAACCTTTTGCTTGTTCAGGGCTCATGTATTGAGGAGTTAATAGATTGCGCAGTGAAGATGTATTTTCAATCAGCTTAGCTAATCCAAAATCCGAAACTTTTATTTTGGCATTTTCTAAAACTATGATATTTTGTGGTTTTAAATCGAGATGGATTAAATTTTTTCTATTCGCTTCGATTAATGCATATATAATTTGTTTAGCAAAAATACAAGCCTCAAACTCTGATAAACGTACTTTGGATTTTAAGTATAACATTAGATTTGATCCATTAAGGTATTCCATTATTATGTGTGGTATATTTTCCTCTTCAAAGTACTCTATGACTTTGGTTATGTTTGGGTGATTTAACATAAGGTAATTCTCGGCTTGCTTCCAAAACTCTTTCTTATTATTCATATCTTCTGCAACATTTTTATGAAAGATTTTGATAGCAACTATATCATTATTAGTTAGCCGTTTTGCTTTGTAAACTGTTCCCAACAATCCGCTACCTAATTTGCTTAGTAGCGAATATGCTGAATCGATGTATCCATATTTTTTCATTTTTTTCCATTAAGAAAATTTTTAAAAATTGTGATTTAAATTTTAGTCATAATTAATTTTGCTGCCATTGAATTAAAGCTGCATCTTTGTTATTGATATATTTTTAAATCAATCTTAGTTTCAATAATATTTTATTTGCTCATTTGCAAGCGAGAGTTAGCGGCAATTCTTTTTGCAATCGCTATAATTACTTTTGCATGCCAATGCACAGGTGGCATTACAAGCACTTGAGCACGCAAAGCACTTCCAGAAGCCATCGCAACCATAGCATTTAGATTCACACGTTAAATTACAATTGCTTTGGCAGATATTAAACAAATTTGAGCATTGGTTTTCGCAATTGGCTATCCTTTGCTGCCGAAGTAGCTCTTGCCTCTCTTTCTCTTCTCTCTCTGCAGCTATTCTTTCTGCAGTTTTTCTAGCTTTCTCCTTAGCTCTTTCTGCGGATTCAATTGCATTCCTGGCATTAGCCATTGATTCTTTATATTCATTAGAATCAAACAGTTTTTTTGCTTCATTGAAGTAATTCTTAGCTTCATCTAATAGCGATGAAGCATATTCTTCTGCATTTTCAGATTGCGCTTGATTAATGACATCTTCCGCCTTTTGGATCTCATTTTTAGCTGCCGTCTTTTTGCCTTCTACTGCTTCTTGCTTGGCATTGGCAGCAGCTGAAGCGGCATTTTCTGCTTTTAGCTTTGAATCGTCAAACTCATTCATATTCAATAAAGCTTTCGCTTCGGATAGATAATTTTTTGCTTTTTCAATGCTTGAGGGTGCAAAGTCAGCAGCATCTTCAAGATTTGCTTGCTCAATGGCATCTTCTGCTTTCTTAATTGCTGATTCAGCCTCTTTCTTTTTAGTGTAAAAAATCTTCCTATTTTCAATAGTAGCTTGAAATTCATTAGCAGATTCTTTGAATTTGATTAGGACCTTTTTAGCAGAGGAAAGATCCTCCTTCTGAAAATAGGATTCCGCTTTATTTATTTGGAGTTTTAATGCTTGATAGTTTTGGGAAAGCTCATCACCGTATTCAGATGAAAATTGTATATATGCTTGTTCAACATTCGCTAACAATGTTCGCATAGAGTTAAGTAGAATCCCTATTTCTTTTTTCTCATTTTCGAATTTCATCTTTTCTAATTTTCTCTCATATTCTAAAGAAGCTTTCTTAGCTTCTTGAATTCTCATAAGAACTTGCTCGGATAAGGATTTAGCTTGAAAATAATTCTTGTTTTGAAAAGCTATCTTAGCGCTGGCAAGTAATTGAATGGCTTCATTGTATATTCTCAAAGCATCATTTCCAATTAAGGATTTAGAGTTTGCAATTTCCTTTTCTGCATTTTGTAATATTTGGTTAATTGAAGCTAATATTTCTTTGGATGTTTGTTTTGTTGATTCAATTTTATTTAAATTCTGAGCCTTATTTACAAATTTACCGCTCTTTACTAGATGGAAAGATGCTATTGTTCCTATAGTTAAAATTGCCATAGCGAATAATATAGTTAATGCAATTTTAAGTTTATAATGTTTATATGCGTTTTTGGTAGGAACAATAGGCTTTTTTGGACTAAATTCTGCTTCGGCTCGAGCTGTTACTACACTCCCTGATTTTTGAGAAAATTCATATGAATATGTGTTTATTAATCCTCGATTAGATAATTCATTGGCGTTATCTCTTGAGATAGTAGGGATATAATCTTGCTCTTCTGATTTTATTGTTCCGTATTCTATATCCATCAAAATCTCTTCTGGTGTTTGGTATCGTGATTCAGGATTCTTGGACATTGCCTTTTGAATTAATGCTCTCATAGATGATGACAAATTATTTTCTTCAAGTTTTTTAGTAGGTATAGGTTCAGTAAGGTGTTTTATTCCAATGACTGCAGGTGTATCTCCATCATAGGGTAATTCTCCTGTTAGCATCTCAAATAATATAACTCCGAATGAGTATAAGTCGGATCGAATATCAACATGCTTTGCGCCACGAGCTTGCTCAGGACTCATATATTGAGGAGTACCCATATAACTACTAGTTTGGGTTAATGTTGTATATTCCAGAGATTTGGATAAGCCAAAATCTAATACTTTCACTACTCCATTAGGCTGTACCTTTATATTTTGCGGTTTTAAATCGCGATGGATTACACCACATCTATGTGCTTCAATTAGCGCTGAAAGTATTTGCTTAGCAATATCTTTAGCTTCCGGCTCAAAAATTTTACCTTTAGCCTTTATATATTCTTTCAGATTAGGACCTTCTAAATATTCCATAACAATATATGGGATATTCTTTTCCTCTGAATATTCAATAATTCTTACTATATTAGGATGATTCAAAGTAAGTCCTATTTTTGCCTCTCGCCAAAATCTTTCCCTGTCTTCAATATCATCCGCAATATTTGGATGTAGAATTTTGATAGCTACTATTTCATTATTTTTGATATCTTTTGCTTTAAATACAGATGCCATACCTCCCTTTCCTATCTTTTCTAAAATTTCATATTTTGAGGCAAGATACCTTTTGCCATTCATATTCAAATCCTTTTAAATATAAATTTGTAATTACCCATTTCTATTTGGTATCCATCATTTAAGAGTTTTTTACCTATTTCTCTTAAATCTTCTCCATTAACAAAAGTTCCATTTGAACTTCCCATATCAAAAATATAGAATTGTCCCCCTTCAATTCTTATCTTTGCATGGATTCTTGACAATTCATGATCAGGATCTTCCAATTGGATGTGGCACTCGCTGCCTCGTCCTATAATATTTTCTTCTTCTATTAAATCAAAACGATGCCCCTTTCTACGGGAAGAGGCTATCACCAGAAAACCCACAACAGGCGGTCTCCTACGCTCAGTAGCTTTAATAGTCTTTTGTTCATCTTCGATAGGTGCGGTTGGATATCTCGCGCTTTTACGCATCGTCTTATTATTTTGCGTAGCTTGTCCTTTTTGTAAACAATTAGGGCAAAAATTCCATTCAGGCTTTAGCTCTGCCCCACATGTGGCACATACTCTAATTCGTTCCGGAGCATGATACTTGGCGGGCGAGCCTATTTTAACAAAATAAACTAATAGGAGAACTATTCCAATTAAACCAAATAAAAGAGCAATAGTATCAACAACAACATATGCTTTTGGATTCTCAATAATGAAGCTTAATGGGAAAAGATTAGGAACGATGCTTGCTATTGCAGCAATAAAAAAACCAAATAACCATGGAGTCTTATTCTGAGCTTTTGAATAAGGTTGAAGCCAAAGAATAATTATGCCCAGAATCCCGGAAATCAATGACACAATCCAAAGCCATTCATTACAAGCAATTAACAATTTGAGGAGAGCCTGAGGTAGATTTATAGACGTTTGGATTGTATCTATGGATTGCTGGGGCGTCTCTTGATTACCAAGAATGAAATGAAGAAAGATAAAAATTTTCATAAAATTCCTCCATTATAAATTTTCGAGCTTAGTTTTGAATTTGAGTTTTACATCCCCGATTTGGATAATATCATTTTCATAAAGTACTTGTTCTCCTTGAATGCGGATTCCATTAACAAAGGTACCATTTTGAGAACCAGTATCCATTATTAAAAGATGTTTTCCTTTAACCCAGATTTTAGCATGATGACGAGAAATCAAAGGATCTGAGTTAGGCAGCATCACATTGCAATCTTTTCCTCTGCCAAGGAAACATGGTGATATTGTAATAGGGTATATTTGCCCCTTATTAGGGGCAGAGCAGACAATCAGCCAGGCTAATTCTTCTTTAGGCTCTTCTTTTTGAGCAACCAGATAATTACCACACCAAGGACATCTTTTTGCATTTACTGGAATATCTTTTCCACAAAATGAGCATGGTTTCCAAAGTTGCTGAATTTTTGGCTCTTTTTGAGGTCGAAATAGTAAAGGCAAAGATGCAGCTAAGATAACAACACTGATCAGGATCACATATAACCATAGTAAAGATTTTTGTGAAGATGGGATTGCAAAATAATTCATTATTAAATGATTTGATTCCTTAGTTAATTCAATTACTTTTGAGATAGCATCTTTTACATCTCTGTTCTGAGGCTCTAGCAAATGAAGAGCTATTGAATTATATAGATAAAAGCGAGTTAGAAAAGATATTTGAATTTCTTCAGTCTTAGAAAGAGCATTTTGTAACCTCCTGAAATCGTTTGCTGACGCTAACTCTTTGCCTAGTCTTTCTTTTAGTAGTCTGCTAAGAGCATCATCTAAATTTCTATTTGCATCTTGAAGAGGCTTTAAATCCATAAGTGTATTTGATTGAATTTTAGAGTTAATATTATTTAAAGTTATTTCATATTCAGAAAAGACGGCGGATAGCAACTTTTTTAGCTCCATAGAGATATGGGATTCTTGATTCAATTCATCATTTGCAAGTAAAGGGGAAGGAGAAAGCAATGCTTCAGCAATAGAATTCGGTATTAATGATTTAAATGAGTCCGGGAATTTACTACCAGGAACAT
>CAYREJ010000141.1:0-352 GCA_964423235.1 uncultured Acidobacteriota bacterium
ACCTATTACCTATTACCTATAACCTATAACCTATTACCTATTACCTATAACCTATTACCAATAACCTATTGCTTATTAAGATATTTTTATTGTATGATAATAAATCAAAATTTAAAGCTTTAAAATAATTATAGGAATAATAAGGAGGAAAAATGAAAGAGAATGAAAGCAAACCAAAAGTATTAGCTTCTAATGCATATCGGGAATTAGCCGAAGGCGAAGTTTATATTCCTTATATACCTTCAGAAGAAAAAATTGAAGAAGTGAGTCGTCGTTCAATTGGAATAGGATTAATAATGGCTTTAATTTTTACTTTTGCTGCTGCTTATTCAGGATTAAAAGTTGGGCAAGT
>CAYREJ010000141.1:363-4805 GCA_964423235.1 uncultured Acidobacteriota bacterium
AGCGATTTTAGCAGTGGGGATAGCTGGACTTTATAAAAGAAAGAGTACCATTTTAGAGAATGTTATTATTCAATCTATTGGGGCAGCCTCGGGCGTAGTGGTGGCAGGTGCTATCTTTACTCTACCTGCTCTTTTCATTTTAAAACTTCAACCTAAATTTTCTTATATTTTCTTATCAGCTTTTTTAGGAGGTGTATTAGGAGTATTTTTTTTAATACCATTGAGAAAATATTTTTGTGTTGAGCAACACGGGAAATTACCTTTTCCGGAGGCGACGGCGACCACCAATATTTTAGTAGCTGGCGAAGCCGGGGGAAAGCAAGCGAGCGTATTAGTATGGAGTGCTTTAATCGGGGGAATTTATGATTTTTTAGCAACAACAGTAAAAGCTTGGAACGAGCTCTGGACTTTTCAATGGTCTTCCATCGGAAGAAAATTAGCTGAGAATTCCAAAATGGTTTTTAAATTAGATGCCGTCTCATTTATTTTTGGACTGGGCTATATAGTAGGTCTTAGATATTCAGCTGTTATTGTAGCAGGAAGTTTATTATCTACTTTTGTAATCATACCTTTAATTTGGCATATAGGAAGAACTCTTACCGTGCCTATTTATCCGGGCACTATCCCCATAGCTAATATGGATGAATACCTGATTTTTAAAACTTACGCACAAAAAATAGGCATTGGAGCTATCGCAGCGGCTGGCTTCTTAGGAATAATTAAATCCTTACCGATTATGATACAATCATTATCAATTGGATTCAAAGAAATATTTGCAAAACGCAGTTCTAATATGCAACCTCAAAGAACAAATTTAGATATAAGGATGTCAACTATTATTATCGGTTTGATAATTTCAATTGTTGCTTTATTTATATTTTTTATGTCGCTTTCTTCATTGACTACGGCAATAATTGGTGTTTTGGTCTGCATAATTCTTAGTTTTCTTTTTACAACGGTAGCTGCTTATGCCATTGCTATTGTAGGAACTAATCCTGTTTCGGGAATGACATTGGTTACTCTTATTCTTTCTTCAGTGATATTGTTAAAAACGGGTCTTAGCGGAAGAGAAGGTATGGCTATTGCCCTTCTAATAGGGAGCGTTGTTTGCACAGCTCTTTCAGTTTCCGGTGGCTTTATTACAGATTTGAAAATTGGATACTGGCTCGGTGCCACACCCAGAAACCAAGAAAGGTTCAAATTTGCTGGTATTCTTGTAGCTGCTTTTTCAGTAGGCGTTGCCATCTACTTATTAGACAAAGCATATCCATTTGCAGAAGGGCAGTTGCCGGCTCCTCAAGCTAATCTTATGGCAACTATAATAAGTTCTCTTATGTCTAAAGAACCTATACCTTGGATATTATATGGTATAGGTGCCATCATAGCCATATTAATTGAAATATCTAAAGTTCCGACTTTAGCTTTTGCTCTCGGTATGTATCTTCCTATGGAATTAAATACTCCCCTTCTTGTCGGAGGCTTGGTAGCTTATTTCGTTAAAAAATCAACTGATAATAAAGAACTAAGTGAGAAAAGATGGCATAAAGGAACTTTGATAGCTTCAGGCTTCCTTGCAGGTGGAGCTTTAATGGGGGTTTTTGGAGCTGTTCTTAAATGGCTGCAGTCATTAGGAATCAATATCTTTTCAGCAATTTCAATAGGGGTTCCAGTAATTTATCAAGATGGAAAATGGATTGAAAGCAGTCCTACATCTTGGTATCAAAATTATGGCGAAATCATCTCAATAATTATGTTCATTATATTAAGCCTTTATGTTTATTATGATTCAAAAAGAGCTTGAATGATTCAAAAAATTTAAAATAAAGGAGGAATGGATTATGCCCTTGCGTCAAAAAATATTTGCTATCTTTGTAGCTCTCGCAATATTGATTGTTATAATTGATCTTGTCCGAAGGAAAAAATTAAAAGAAGAATACTCTTTCTTATGGATTTTGACTGGATTTACAATTTTATTAGTGGTCTTATGGTATGATATATTAGTATTTTTAACAAAATTAATTGGAGCTGTGCTTCCTACTTCTACTCTATTTTTGCTAAGCATCATCTTCATTATTATGATCCTGCTTCATTTCTCAATAAGAATTTCTACTCTCACTGAACAAATTAAGATTCTTACGCAGGAATTATCCATTTTAAAAACTGAATTAAGCACTAAGAACAAGATTCATCCTCCTTTATATAAGAATGATAGAGATAATTAATCTAACGAAAAAATTTGGTGATTTAATAGCTGTGGATAATTTGAATTTATCCATAGCGGCGGGAAAAATCTTTGGTTTTCTAGGTCCAAATGGAGCGGGAAAGACTACTACAATAAAGATAATGACTGGTCTAATAAAACCTACTGCTGGAACTGTAAAACTAAATGGTTACGATATTTTGAAAGAACCACTTAAAGCTAAACAATGCTTCGGATATGTTCCTGATAAAGCTTATTTATATGAGAAATTAACTGCAGCTGAATATCTTATGTTTGTATTGAATATATTTTACTCTGGCACCAATTATAATTACTCTGGCACCATAGAAGACCCGGAAGATAAAATTAATAGATTCTTGGATATTTTTGGATTATCCCAATGGAAAGATTCACTCATAGAAGGTTTTTCCCATGGAATGAAACAAAGACTTCTATTTGCTGCTGCTCTAATACACGATCCCTCAATTCTTATCGTAGATGAACCATTAGCAGGTCTTGACCCGCTCGGTATTAAATTACTAAGAAAAATTTTTACTGATTTTGCTGCTAAAGGAAATACCGTCTTCCTCTCTACTCATTCCCTCACTGAAGCTGAAAGAATTTGTGATATCATTGGAATTTTACATAAAGGGAAATTAATAACTATTGGAACTATTGAAGAGATTAAAAAGAATTCTTTATTGCCGGACTCTCCTTTAGAAGAGATCTTTCTCCAATTAACTTTACAATAGGAGATGGGTTATGGATGCTTGCTTTCTGAAGATGAAATTATTACTGCTACAAGCGCATCTCCAGTTATATTCGGAACCGTCCTGCACATATCCAATATCCTATCTACACCTAAAATTAAACTAATCCCTTCTTCCGGAATATTAACTGCCTTTAATATAATTATTAGCATTATAAGTCCTAGTCCAGGTATAGGACCTGTTCCAATTGCAGCTAATATTGTTGTTAGAACTATAATTAATTGGTCCCATATAGATAATCCCTGCATATAAATTTGCGAGATAAATAATGCTGATACCCCTTGATATAATGCTGTTCCATTCATATTTATAGTTGCACCCAATGGTAAAACAAAACTTGCTATTTCTCGAGGCACCCCTAAATTCTTCTCACAACATTCTATATTAACCGGCAAAGTAGCCGCACTTGAACTGGTGCTAAATGCAATTAACTGCGCTTCTCTTATACCTTTAAAAAATTTACTTATCGGCATTTTAGTAAATATCTTAAGCAAGAACGAATACACTATAATCAATTGAATCAATAACCCTAAGATAACAGTTGCCACATACCATATTAGAGTCTTCACTATCCCATATCCAAATTCACTAATCACCGCCGCTATCAATATAAAAACAGCATAAGGAGCTAATTTCATTACTATATCAACAGCTTTAATCAAAATTTCAGTAATTGAATCAAAAAAATTTAATAGAACTTGTGATTTTTCTTTATTTATTAAATTAGATAAAATCCCTAAAAAAATTGTAGCAAAAATTATTTGAAGCATATTCCCTTCTGATAAAGCATCAAAAATATTTGAAGGAATAAGATTCAATAAAAAATCAGAGAGCCTCAATTTAGTTGTTTTTTCTTTAACAGCATTAAGGTCAATTGAATATTGTTTTATTAATTTATCTTTACTATCGGCAGTAAGCCTTGATCCCGGTTTAATAATATTAGCTAAAGCTAATCCAATAACAATAGCTATCGTTGTAGTAAAAATAAAATAAATAAGCGTTTTTGAACCAATCCTTGCAATTTTTCTTATATCGCCAAGACTTGCTGCTCCAACAAATAATGATGAAATAACTAACGGAATAGCTATAAAACTAAGTAATTTAATAAAAACAATTCCGAGAGGCTTTAAATAAATAGGTATGCTAAAAGCTTTTTCTTCTCCTGATTTAGCTTGAAAAAGCAAGCCAAAAATAATACCTAAAATTAATCCTATAAATATTTTGTTGTGCAATTTTATTTTGCGCCATTTTTTCATAGAAGAAATTATATACCAATTGCTTTTTTTCCTAAACCCCCTTTGTGGTATCTATTCAAAATTTTCCAAATCCTAAACCCAATCCCATGTGTTTTATTATTTTATTGCGAGTTTAACAAGTTCCACGCAAAGAAGTAGCATAGACATTCTTGTCTGTGCTTTTTGCCTTTTTCCACAGGCAAGAATGCCTGTGCTACTTTGCGTTTTATTATTTTA
>CAYREJ010000141.1:4849-6703 GCA_964423235.1 uncultured Acidobacteriota bacterium
GCTTTTTCCACAGGCAGGAATGCCTGTGCTACTTGCCGATAACCTATCACCTATAACCTATCACCTATCACCTATTACCTATCACCTATTACCTATCACCTATAACCTATCACCCATAACCCATGACCCATTTACTCATACTCTTCCATATATTTTAAACCTATTTTTTGAGGTAAATAATAAGATAATGCTGCTATGATAAAGCTTGCTAAATGGAATAGCCATTCTGGTATATCTTTAACTGCAAACCCCGCTTGTTCTTTAAAATCCAAATAGATTGGATATGCTTCTATTAATATTATTATCCCGATAATGAAAAAACTTAAAAACATAAACATTATCCCACCAAAAGATGAAGCTAATTTCAGAGAATTATCAACAGAGTAATCTTTAAAAATAGCTCCTAAGCCGAAACCAATGCCAATGATTGCTATAAGGAATTCAAAATTAATTAGAGAAGATATTATCATTATTTTTAAACTGACTCCCAAATAATAATTAGATAGCCATATAATAATTTGGCTAGTAAAAAACAGAAGCAAGAAATATAATACTTGCTTGATGATAAAATATTTTTTGAAATTTATGGGCATAGAATAGAGAATCCAAGATGCTTGTCCTTCAAGGCTGATTGATGGAAAAACAAATCTTAATCCTAATGCTGATAAAACAAAACCCGATAAAGCAATATTAATATAAGCAATAACAATTTGAACAGAAGGAAGCTGGATAGGAATATTTTTAATGTTATAAATATAAACTACAATTAATGCTATTAAGAGTAATAATTGAGACCATTGAGTAGAATCTCTAAAAAACAGCAGCAATTCCTTTATAAGCAAAGATTTAGATGGGGACTTTATGTATTTATTCTTCCAAATTTTCTTTGTTATTATACCTGTGGAGATTTTATTAGTTATGGCAGATTGAGAGCGATTCCAGCTTCTTTCATAAATTAATATTAAAACTAACCCTAAAAATAAAAGAGATATGAAAAAAAATATCAATAGATACAAATTAAATTTTAGATAAGATACCAAATCTTTTTGAGCTAAAGAAGTAATAGCACTGGATAGCCAATAGCTGGGGAATCTTTTAATTGAAGGTTCACTTATGCTTTGCAAAAGAGATATAAAGTCCAGTGTGCTAATTGGATTAACCAATCTTTCAGGATTCATCATTCTAAAGAGCAAAATTATAATAACTACCGCTAAACTTATGATGGCAGTTAACACCTGATATAATTTCTTAAGAGGTAAATAAGCAGCCAGTATTACCGTTAAAGTTATACCAATTAAGCAAGGGGGGATAATAAAAAGGAAATAAGAAAGGACAGCCAATAAAAGAGAAATAATATTTAGATTAAAATTTTTACTATAAGCAATGAAAGCAGGTATTATGATTAGGATCAATAAATAAGAACTATAGATGATAGTCTCAATAGCTTTTTTGAGAAAAATCTTTTTTTTGCTGATTGGAAAGGTGTAAAGTAATTGTAGCTCTTGAGAATAGAAGAAGGATAGAATTGTAGTAATTAAGCTACTAAGAATGAGCATAGAAAAGACAGTAAGGAAAATCAAGGATAGGAAACGCTCAGTCAATCCTAAAAGAAAGAAGAAGGGCAATTTTTCTAATCTGGATAAATAAGAAAAAATTCTGTTGAAGAACCAAAAAGAGAATGCAAAGAAAGAAACACTGCCAATTAATCCTATAAAGATTCTAAAGTAAGCTTTTGACTTCTTAAACGAAAGATAATTTTTTATTAATTGAAGATAAAGTTTAATAAACATAGAATAATAGAGTTAATAGAGTTTGTAGAGTTTATAGAGTTGAGAGTTCCACAAATTCTTGCCA
>CAYREJ010000142.1:0-6628 GCA_964423235.1 uncultured Acidobacteriota bacterium
AAAATTAAACCACGAGATTAACACAAGATTTTCTTTTTCTGTGCAAATCTGTGTTAATCTGTGTTAATCGCATGAAAAAAATCTTGTGTTAATCTTGTGGTTTAATATTTTTCCTTGCTTTTAGAGAAAACTAACCAATTTCTAATAAGCCTAATAAGCCAATAAGCCCAATGAGTCTAATAAACCCAGTAAGCCTAGTAAGCCTTAATAAGTCAAATAAGTTTTAATAAAAATATGATAAAATTATTTTATGAATAAAGTAATTAAGCTGTTTTTGATTTTTTTTCTTTTAACTATTTCCTGTTTTAATTTTTCTAAGAAAGATCTTTTATTTTCCAAGGCTAATATAATTTTGATAAGCCTTGATACAACGAGAGCGGATCATTTATCTTGTTATGGATATAAGGTTGAAACATCGCCTAACATTGATTCTGTTGCAAAGGATGGTATATTAATTCGGAATGTTATATCTCAAGTTCCATTAACTTTGCCTTCTCATGCTTCTGTATTTACGGGACTTTTGCCTATTCATCATAAGATAAGAGACAATGGTGGTTATTATTTGGAGAGAAAGAATAAGACCATAGCTGAAATTTTATCTGAAAATGATTATTTTACTATCGGATTCATTGGCTCTTTTGTTTTAAATTCTAAATGGGGGATAGGGAAAGGTTTTAAAATTTATGATGACAAAATAGAAGAGAATATTTACCGTTCTTATTCATTCCTTTCTATAGAAAGGTCAGCTGACATAGTAGTTAAAAGGGCATTGGATATTTTAAAGAAAAATAAGATAAAGGAGCCTTTCTTTTTATTTATGCATTTTTTTGACCCTCATGCCCCTTATAAAAATCATCCTGAATTTCACTTGAAATTAGATTTACCATATGATCAGGAGATAGCTTTTATGGATAAGCATATAGGATTTTTTATTTCTTATTTAAAAGATATAGGATTATATGATAAATCTTTAATTATTTTATTTGGAGATCATGGAGAAGGATTGGGAGAACATAATGAAATTGGGCACGGGATGTTTCTATATGATAGCACATTAAAAGTTCCTTTGATTATTAAATTACCTTATTCAATGAATAAGGGGATGGAGGTAAAACAGCAAGTGCAATTAATTGACTTGATGCCAACAATTTTTGATTTAGTTGGTGTTAAAGAAAGCATAAAATTAGATGGAAAAAGCTTTGTAAATAGCATAATAAAAAATAATAATAGTAATGAATTTGCTTATAGTGAAACTTATTATCCTTTTATTCATTATGGATGGTCTCCTTTGTTTTCAATAAGAAGCAATTATTTCAAATTTATTTATGCACCCAAGAGGGAGCTTTATGATATTAAAAATGACCCTGAGGAATTGAAAAACATAAGTGCTACTAATTCTAAAATCACTGAAGATTATTATTCTATACTAATGCAATATGCTAATAATAATTTGATGCAATTTAATAAACCTGCTCAGCTTTCGATTGAGGAGCAGGAGAAATTAATAGCTTTAGGGTATATAGGGAAGTCTGTTTCTCCCGAAATAAAGAATAAATTAGCAGACCCGAAAGATAAAATTGAATTAATAAAACAAATGGAGAAGGCAAAAGAATTTTATTACAAGGGAAATGGAGACCAGGCAATCAATATAATCAAATCCATAGTGGATAAAGATAAAAACATGATGGGCGCGTGGTTTTTATTAGGGGAGTGTTTTGCTAAAAACAAAGATTATAATTCTGCGATCTTAGCGTTTAAAGAAGTGATTAGAATAGACCCCCAAAATAGCTTTGCTTTATTTAATTTAGGGATTGCTTATCAGAAGATTCAGAATTATAAAGAAGCAATTTTCTGGTATAAGAAGGCTATTGATGTAGATAAAAGCTTTTTTAAAGCTTATGTTAATTTAGGAGAAGTTTTATATTTTAGTAGACAATTTAATGAATCATTTGATTATTTAAGTAGAGCTTTGAAATTAAGGTCTGGTTTAGCGGAAGTACATAATTACCTTGCTGGGATATATCTTCAGCGTAATGACTTAGAGAAAGCTAAAGAAAATATTATTATTGCGAAAAAAATTAATTCAGACTTACCTCTTTTAAATTTCCATTTAGGATTATTAGATGAAAAAGAAAACAAATTAGCTGAAGCTATTCAAGCATATAAAAAAGAATACGAGATAAATCCTAATAATCATAGTGCTTTGAATAATTTAGGAATCGTTTATGCTAAAAAAGGGATGTATGATGAAGCAGAGGATGTTTTTCGGAAATTGATTGAAATAAGGAAAAATGATTGGAAAGCTTATATTTTATTAGCAAATGTTTTATATAAAAAAGGGGAAAGAGGCAAAGAAATTAATGAATTAATAATTAAAGCAGAGCAATTGCGAAAAAAATCAAATTAAAGAGAAATCATTACTTGTGTTAATTTTAATTCTTAAGGAAGTTTCTTTCTTTTTGATTAATTCTAATACATAGAAGATATAAATATATTTTGCTGATATTTCAGGTTTAAGTTTAGCTTTAGATAAAATATCAAAAAGTGTGTTTTTCCCATCAAATAAATGATAAAGTTCTTTTTCTTCTTCTTTGGCGCCGAGAAGGCTTAACTCAATAAAGCCATTAGGTTTTTGTTCAAAAATAGAATACTTATTTCCTACTCTGTTAAGAAAGAATTTACTATTTTCTAAATATTTAGCTCCTTCATATATTGCTTTTGGAATTTCAAGAGAAAGTTTTATGAGTTCGTCATCTTTGAAATTACCTATTTGAAAAATAATTTCTCCAATTCTCCAATTAAATACACTCCATACTATAGCTTTCACTTGTTCTTGCACATAATAATATAATTCTTTAGGGCTAAGGACATTCATCTCTATAAAGATACGACCTTGTCTTTTTCCTTCCTCTTGTTTTAGCAATCTAACAGATTCATTATATTGATCTATGGTTATTTTTTTCTCTCTTAGCAAAAATTCCCCTAATCGGTCTTCAATTTGGTTAGAGGAAGCAAAAATAATCCTCCCATTCTTAATATAGATTCTTTTTTCTATTAAATTTTTTTTAGCTATAATGACCCCCGGAACCTTGTAAGTATCTATTTTTTTTAAAACTTCCGGTAATGTGATATGAGCTAAACTTTCTCTAAATTTGAACTTTGAAGCCACTTTTGTTCTCCTCTCTAATTAAATATATTTTATCATAGTTACTGTTAAGCCCTCTTTTGGCTTGAAGGAGAATGATACCCGGTCCATAAAAGATTTAATGAAAAATATGCCTCTTCCGTAAGGCTTCAAAATATTTTCCGGCAGAGTTGGATTTGGTAATTTCTTATAGTCAAATCCTTTTCCTTCATCAGAAACAGATACTTTTAGCATCTTGTCTCTTATTAAATAATTTATATTTACTATCTTGTTGATTTTTCTTTTATTTCCATGAATAATAGCATTTATCACTGCTTCCCTTATTGCCATTGAAAGCTGAAATCTATTATCCTCACTCGGATTTATTAATTCAATAAATTTATCGTTAATTGCTTCTACCAGAGGAAGCAATTTAATATCGCTATTGATTTTTATATTTAAAACATACTTTTTCATTTATTTCATAAAAAATTTATATCACATTATTTTATTATATTCAAGATTTTGTTTAGTAAATAGTCAGTTTTTTCCAAATTCCAAAAGCCAATGGCAAAAAAATTATAAACCACAAAGAGCACAAAGAAGACACAAAGATCACAAAGAAAGATATATTTTATAGAAAAAACTTTGTGTGCTTTGTGATAACTTTGTGTCCTTTGTGGTTAAAAAATATAAGCTATAAGTGAGTGAAAAAGCGAGAGTGAGAGGTTAGCAAGTTAAAAACTCGCTCGCTAACTTGCTAACTCTCACTTCTAACTCTCACTTTTACCGCCGAAATTGTAATTTTTCATATTCTTTCTTGAGGGATGTCCGGTTCTACATGCACAATTACTTCAGAAGGTATTTTTAATTTACCTTTTAATTCATTTTCTACTTTTGATGCAATCCGGTGAGCTTGCTTTGTTTTTATATTTTTATTTATAAGAATATGCAAAGAAACAAAAATTTGATAGCCATAATGATGAATGGATATTTCATGTACAGCATTTACGCCATTTATGGATAAGGCAATTCCTTTTATATTGTTAATTAATTCTTCGCTGGGGGCTTCTCCAATTAAAGAATTTATTGATTTAATAGATAGTTGATAGGAAATAGCCCAAATTATGCTGCAAATTATCAACCCGAAAATTCCATCGACAGCAAAAAGTTTATATTTACCGGCAATCAAAGATATTAAAACGAGTAATGTAGCTAATGCATCAGAACGATGATGAAAAGCATCAGCTTTAATAGCATCTGAATTTATTCTTTGGCTTATTTCATAAGCAAATTTTGCCATTAATTCTTTACCGATAGCACTTATAATTAATATTACGAAAGCTAAAGTATTCCAGTATAAATTTTGTGGATAGATTATCCTTTGGATTGAAGATTTGAAAAAAGCAAATCCGGCTACCGCAAGCAGTATAGCAATTATTAATGTTCCAATGGATTCCATTCTTCCATGCCCGAAGGGATGTTCCTTATCAGCTTTTTTAGATGCGATTCTAAAAGAAAAAAGTAGAACCACTGAAGTTAAGCTATCACTAATTGTGTGAAAAGAATCCGCAATTAATGCTATACTATTTAACAAAATTCCTATTATTAATTTTACTACAAATAGGAGAGTGTTTCCTATTATGGAAACCCAAGCTTCTAACCTTCCATATTTTTGCCTTATTAAAGGATCATCTTTATCACCATAATAAGGTATAATGTTATTTAATAAGTCCATATCTAATATTATACAATACAACAACTATTTTAAAAATTTATTACAATATTTGACCAAATTTATCAAATTTTAAATGTTATCGAACCAATAGCAGCAATACTCAAGCTGAACTTTTGCAAGATTATAGGTTTTTGAAATACTTTCATATATTAAAAAGAATTAACTTTTATTTTAACAGGCTGCGAGCCCTTTTCTCTAAACCAAAATCTTAATTCTTTTACTAAATCAATCAGGAAGATAAATGTTCCTTTTTTTTTGATAGGAGGTATATTTAAAGTCAAATCAAAAATTTGTCCCGGATAGATATCCTCAGGAATATTATAATGTGGTAGTTCAATTTTCTGATTTTCATTATTTTCACAGAAGAATAAAATGCCTACTCTAACCATATTAGTAAGGAAACTGTTCTTATACCAAGTAGCATCGCCAATATTTTTAATTCTCAATTTTATTATGAATGATTCATTTGAGCTAATTAAATTTGGAGCTTCTAATACTTCAATTGAAGCTTTATAATCATAAAGACGGATGGGATAATATGTTTCATTGCCAATAACTGCATTTAACTTATCATTTGAGGATGAAAGTTTTTCAGCAAATAAAGACAAAGATGTATGAATAGTATTGAGATTTCTTAAAATAACATGAGGAGTTTTAAAAACTTCCATAGGTAAGGATAATGGAGAATCAGCTAATTCTTTCTCTATGCTAAGGTCAAAGGGTTCTTTTATAATAAAACCAGCTTCTTGAATTAATTTTTCTATCTCTTCAATCCTAAAATACTCATTTCTTCTTCCTATGCGATTTAAAATTAGCTCAGTAGTTATTGCCAAAATTCCAGCCGGCTTCAAAACTCTTCTCATTTCTTTTAAAGCTTCTAATTGGCTTTTTCTGCTTCCAAAATGTTCTATTGATGATAGAGAAAATATAAAATCAAATGTATTATCATCAAATTGAAGATTTTTTGCATTCATTTTCATAATTTTTAAGTGATCATTTCTATAATGAAAGGGGGCATATTTGTCTGGATGAACTAAAACATCGTTATCACCTTCGCCTCCCAAATACGCTTCTTCATAAAGGTCTATCGCATATACCATTTTTATTTTATTAGCAAGAAAATACATTAATTCTTCATGCCCACAGCCTATTCCTAAAGCGATTGCCTCCGGGGAAAGCCTTTTTAATTTTCTTAATCCGTAAATAATTTGGCAAAATTCCCATATTTTTCTATGAAATAATTCCTGATTTGAAGGGAAAAGTAGATCTTCAAATCCTTTGCTCCATAAGCTATTTTTGCAATCTGAGATACGGCAAACTTTATTCAGAGGGATTTCCTCTGTTTCGAACGAAGAAGAAGGTTTTATTTCAACAATGAATTTATCAAAAGGCTTTAAAAAAAGATTGTAGAATTTTTTCCCCCATATTGTTCTTATAAGAATATTTTTTATTTTTGCATTCAATTTTTTAATCATAGATGCCTTATGATAATTAATTTTTTAATTTAAGTAAATAAAGGGAGTTTATAGAGTTTATAGAGTTGAGAGTTTGTAGAGTTCCACCAGGACTGCCCTTTTCGCATTATTGATATCATTATTTATTTATTATTTCATTGCAAGTTTGCGAGTTTAACGATTTCCTCGCAAAGACGCAAATAAGACAAAAAATAAATAGCCTTTATTTACGCAGCTTTTGGTTAATTCTGAACTCTTACAGATTTTAAAGTTTATAGAGTTGAGAGTTTATAGAGTTGAGAGTTTGTAGAG
>CAYREJ010000143.1:0-6612 GCA_964423235.1 uncultured Acidobacteriota bacterium
GTTTATAGAGTTCCACTAATTCTACCTATTATCCACTGCTTCATTCACTTTATCCACTATAACCTATAATCTATCACCTATTACCTATAACCTATTATTTATAATCTTTGCGCGCTTTGTGATCTTTGTGGTTTATAATTTTTTTTGCCATCGGGTTTTAGGATTTGGGAAAAAACTGACTATTTGAACAATGCTGTGATTTACTTTTTATTACGAGTTTGCGTGTTAGCGAGTTGAAAGATTAAATCCAAAATCAGATGCTTCATTCAACTAATCCCCTATCCCCTATCACCCATAACCTATAACATATCCCCTGGAATTATTCTTAAATTAACTAAACGCTCCTGCTGCTCCTCTTCAGGCTTCACACGAAATAATATCCCTTCCGGGCTGGCAACTAAGCTCCGCCCCTGCAAAGGAAAATTAAAAACCCGCCCTATTCCACATACTTTAATTATTATGCTATTACTTAACTTGGCTCTGGATACATACAATCTTTCATCCCTCTCAAATTTATCCTTTATTGTCTCTTGAGGCTTATAAGGTGAGCCAGTCGGCATAAATATTAGCTTCACATTCTGTTGTCTTGCCCAAATGAATCCCCTCTCATCAAAAATATCATTACAAATTAACACCATAAATCTTATCCCCTTGAACCAAAAATAATTATATTTATCCCCGCTCTGAAAATTATCACTCCTTTCTTTATCAGTTAAATTAACTTTTATATATTCACCGAGTAATTCCTTTTTAGAAAAAATATAACAAACACTTTTCAGATTGTTTCCATCCTTCAATACTAATGTTCCCCCTATTAAATTTATATCCAATTCCTCAGATAAATTTTTAATATACTCTTTATATTTATTATGATAATTTGCTGCTTCATCATAATCTTTAATTTCCTTACTCAAAAAAAATAATTCCGGCAAGCAAAGAAAATCCGCCTTGCATTCTTTAATTTCTTCTTTTTCTTGATCGTTAATAAGGGAGCCCAGCTCCTTCTGACAAATAATTACATTTATTGGCTGGCTTATATTTTTACTACGAACCTCATACTTAATCATCTTTATTCAAATTTAATAATCTTTTAATAGTTCTCTCCCAAGTAATTTCTAAAGAAATTTTAAAAGCATTCTTTCCTGTGCTTTCTGCTAATTTTTTATCAGAAACTCTATCAAAAACTGCAGCAATGCTAATAGGATCAGGTTCAGTTATAAATCCTGATATCCCATCTTGAACTAATTCTGTAACACCTCCACTATCTTTGCAAGTTATCAAAGCTTTTGAAGAACTAAAAGCTTCAAGAGAAACCAATCCATAATCTTCATTAAAAGGTGCATAGAATACTGCCAAGCATTTAGAATAAAGTTCTACTAATTTCTCTTCTTCAACCCATCCAAGAAACTCTATCCTTTTATCAATTCCTAATTCTTTCGCCAAGCTTAACAAATAACCATAATGTCTTCCTTCTCCGACTATAACTAATTTTAATTCTTTATTCTCAGCTAAAGCTAAGCTCCTGATGGCTAAATCAACTCTTTTCAAAGGATGTAATCGCGAAGGTATCAAAATGAAATTTTCATATTCACGGCAATGATAATTCCTTCTCACTGCCGGAGGATAAAGCAACTCTGATTTTATATTTCCATAATCTAATAACCTCTTCTGAATATTTTTGGATTGAGCAAAGAGCTTTTTTACATTATATTTTAAAAAATAATTATCCAACCTATGAATAATAAATCGCCGTATGCTTTCTTTAATCTTGTTTAAGAAAGAAATTTCTGATTTGAAATTTTGCCATAAATCATAATATTCTCTCATTCTGTGAGAAAGCCAGCATATATGATTTTGATGTCTAATTGCAAAAGATGGATATCTGAAAGAAATTAAAAAATCAATTTTATCTCCTTCACCTGTTTCTTCCAGATCTGTAAGAAAATTTGATAAATAAGCAGATAATTGTTTACCAAACCTGTTCTGAGCTGTGCACCACAATTCAGCTTCATATCCATTTTCTTTCAATTCTCTTACTAAAGCTCTTGCTATTACTCTATGACCCCCTTCTACAAAAGGAATATCTGAAGTAGCAACAATTATACGCATTTATTACTTCCCAAGCTTCTTCAAAAAATATCCCGAATTTGATGAATAAATCTCATAAACGCAGTTTTCCGGCTTAATAAAAGCTGATAAATAAAAATTTGCTATATTAATTTTTAAATAATTTCCTACTTTGTATAATGAAGACCACAGTTCATCTGGCTTGTATTGAATTCTTTGTAAATACATAGCTTCATTTAAAGGAAAATCCTTTACATTTTTTGATACGAAGCCAAGAACTTTATGACAATCTTTTAATCCAATGATTTTTAAAAAATCAGGAAAATCAAAGAAAATCCCTGCTATTGCCCATTGGTCAGCCCTCATTTCTTTTATTATTACCGGATAAGCAGCATTGGAATCTGATGATGTAAATTTCGCTACGAATTTCTTCGGAACCCCTTTTGTAATCTCAATTGTTCCTACGACCGATGTCCTTTTTATCCCTTGATAATGCTGCAATAAATAAGCTGAATACATCCAAATAGAACCTATGAAAGCTATAAAAAGAAAAAGAAATGATAATAAATATTTTTTAAGCAAACTTTCACTATACCAAGGTAATGGATGCAGTATCCTTTGAATGCTGGTTGCTATTGAGCTTATTATATATTTAATAAAAAATATTGTTCCTGCAATAAATATCCCTATACCAATTAATAAGAACCTATCTAAAAAATTGATTGAAAAAAGATAAGACATTTTCATTCCTCCCTCTAAATTTAATCCTTCTTATTTTTTTGTAATTTATAATAAGCACTTTTGAAACTCTCTCTAATTTCTGCATCTTTAATCAGTTCAGCTTCCTTTAGCTCATCCTTCCCTTCTCGACTCTCAATTTTATTCTTTTTTTTATATTTTAATTCCTTCTTGCTGCTTCTAATCCCTTTTATAATCTCAACCTTATTAACTACATCGCTACCAATAAATTTATTTGCTTTTTCTTTAATCTCATCTTTTATTTCCTCAAGAGGTTTTAACCAATTCTCATCAAATACCTTGATCCGCAACACATTATTCTTATAATTATTAATCTCAGATATCTTTCCTATCTCTTCTCCTACGATTTTATTCCAAACTATTTTTAAATAGGCAAATAAAAATTCTTCATTGTTTTTTTGATCCTGCAAAAAATTCTTTAATATTGCTTGAATTGGAACCAATTTTCCTACTCTATCCTTATTAATGGTTGCAAAGGAGAAACGCTTTCTCCTTCTTTTATGAAAATCTCAGCAATCTTCCCTTTAAAATCAGCTTTAATCTCATTTTGCATTTTCATAGCTTCTATAATCGCCAAAACATCACCCTTGTTTACCAACTCTCCTTTATGAACAGGAATTTTTAAAATCCTGCCAGCCATCGGAGCAATAATCTTCTTTGACACCACTGCCGCTTCCTTCCCAGATTTCTTTCTCTGATAAGAATTAGCCTCCTCTATGTTAATCTTAAAAAAATCATTATAAAAATATAAATTATATGCACCATCTTTATTTCTTTCCATTGAAACCTCATAAGATTTCCCATCTATAATTAAAGATAAAATGTCATTTTCAATAAATATAGCATCCACTATAAACTCTTTATCATCAATTTTAGCTACAAAACTCTCACCCATCTTCTTAATCGAGACATTATAATTTTTATTTAAGCAACCTACCAGAAATTCCATAATTTACTTTTTCACATTAAGTCTATTAGTAATTAAATAATTTCTTCCAAAGTATTTCCATTTACTAAAAGTATTATTCTTTGGTTTTTCGGAAAAGGAGATAAGCTTTTTTTTGTATTCTGCTATCGAGGAAGCAATGATAGCTATTGGCAAAAGAGGATGTTCTCGTGAAGCATCCAGGTTAGAAAAAATATAATCTACATAATTTGTGTTAAAAATTCCTTTTCTGTAATTATTGTCTGCCATAACTCTTCTATAAAAAGGTATAGTTGTTTTTATTCCTTTTACTTGATATTCTTCTAAAGCTCTGCTCATTCTTTGAATAGCTTCTTCTCTATTTTCAGCCCAAACAATCAATTTTGATAAGAGAGGGTCATAATAGATAGGAACTTCGTACCCTTCGTAAATGCCGGAATCATCTCTAACACCCGGACCACCTGGTAATCTCAAGCCCGTGATTTTTCCCGGGCAGGGATAAAAATTATTATCAGGGTCCTCTGCATATATCCTGCACTCAATAGAATGCCCTACCGGTCTTATATCGCTCTGCTTATACCTTAAAGGATGACCTTCCGCTATCCTTATCTGCTCTTTAACTATATCAATACCCGTAACCATTTCTGTAATCGGATGCTCTACTTGCAACCTCGTATTCATCTCCATAAAATAAAAATTCTTATCCCCGTCTACCAAAAATTCAATTGTCCCTGCATTAACATAATTAACAGATTCCGCCGCCTTTACTGCAATCTCACCCATCCTCTTCCTTATCTCATCATTTATAAAAGGAGATGGCGTTTCTTCTATAATCTTCTGATGTCTTCTTTGTATAGAACAATCTCTTTCACCTAAATAAATTGCTTTCCCATATTTATCCGCCAAAATTTGAATCTCAATATGATGAGGATCTTCAATATATTTTTCAATGTATAAAGCAGGATTACCAAAAGATGACATAGCCTCCGATGCAGCTATTGAATAACTTTCTTCTAATTCTTTCGGATTATTTACTAACCTCATCCCTTTTCCCCCACCACCAAATGCGGATTTGATCATTACAGGATACCCTATCTCTTCTGCTATTTCTTTTGCCCTCTCTTTATCTGTAATCATATCCAGAGAACCCGGAATAATCGGAATTCCTGCCTCATGCATAATCTTGCGAGCCTTTGTCTTCTCTCCCATAATCCTAATTGATTCAGCAGGCGGTCCTATAAATATTATATCATTCCTCTGGCACTCCTCAGCAAATTGCGAATTTTCTGCTAAAAAACCATATCCGGGATGAATTGCATCCGCCTTACACTCTTTGGCTATCTTAATAATTTTGTCTATCCTTAAATAACTATCCTTTGAAGGGGCAGGACCTAAAAGATAGGCTTCATCAGCATACCTAACGCTTAGAGAATTTCTATCAGCCTCTGAAAATGCTACCGCAGCAATTATACCTAACTCTCTACAAGCCCTTATTATTCTTACTGCAATTTCTCCTCTATTTGCAATCAAAATCTTCTTTATCTTCATTTCTTCAAATGTTTTCGCTATATCATTATATTTAATATTTTATAATTATTCAAATTAAAGGAATTGGGGATTGGGAATTGGGAATTGGGAATTAGGAATTAAAGATGAATAAAAACTCTTTCGGTAATAAATTGTGGAACTCTATAAACTCTCAACTATATAAACTCTACAAACTCTTATTGACTTATTATCTCATTTAAATTACAATTAATAATAATGAAAAAAATTATTTTTATGCTATTGTTGTTATCTTCTATATTTCTTTCAGCAGAAGAAGATTATTATGCTCAATTGAATAAATTAATTATTTCCGGAGCAAGTGAAGCAAAATTATTACAATGGTGCATAAATTCTAAAGCTCTTTTAAATTTTAAAGATTTAGTAAAGTTGGCTCAATCAGGAATAAATGAGTTGGTAATCGACTGCTTATTAAAAAATGCAGCAGAGGCGCCAGAAATTACTGGAATATTGAAATATGAGAATGGCTCTTTTTGGGTAGGAGAAAATATAAGATGCTATTTCCGAAAATATGATGGTAAAATGACTCTTGTTATTACAAATCTTGATGAAAAAGGTAAAAGAATAGGTGGGGAAGTTCCTTATGAAGAACAAATAGCGGAGCGGAAATATTGGGAAGAGAAAAGAAAATCAGAATTAACAGAATCTATTCCTCAAAGACTTACTCAGCAAAATATTATTCCTGAAGTACCAAAGCAAGCAGTAGTTGAATATGTCAGCGTGCCAACTTATAGTATCCCTTATTCTCCATTCATTTATTACTCTCCTTTATATCCATATTTATCATTTACAAAAGCACATAATTTCTACAACAATTGCTTAAATTGTAATTTTATAAATGATTCTCCTGATAATCTTCTTCCAACAAGAAATAAATCAGGAGAAATAAGGAACTTCAAAGGTCCAAGCGCCTTTCCTATGGGAATTAGCTCTACCTATAACAAAAAGTAAACCCCGTAAGGCGTGAGATGCGAGATGTGAAATGTGAGCCGTGAGATGTAAGATGTGAAAGCGTAATTAGTCTGTTTTCTCCAAAATTATTTCTTGGAGACTACTTTATTCTACTTATCTTATATTTTTTAACCACAAAGGACACAAAGTTTTTTCTATAAAATATATCTTTCTTTGATATTATGAGAACTGGCTTTATGCCGGAAGATCAATAGCATTATAATGATCTAATAAAAGTAAATTGGGATGATGTAGACTCCATTTCTTTTTATATTTCACCACAGAGGCACAGAGTCCACAGAGTTAATTTTTTCTCTGTGTTCTCTGTGTCTCTGTGGTGAATT
>CAYREJ010000144.1:0-5638 GCA_964423235.1 uncultured Acidobacteriota bacterium
ATTAAAAATAAAATAATTTAATTTAATATTATAACATTTTTTTTTGAGTATATAGAGTTTATAGAGTTGAGAGTTTGTAGAGTTCCACAATTTCTTACCTATGCTTTAATAATCTATACTTTTTTAAGAAATGATTGAAGGTAGTTAATATAGTTCGGATAGTTTAAAGTTCCATAGGTAAGAGATTGTGGAACTCTCAACTCTATAAACTCTACAAACTCTATAAACTCAATAAATAATTCTTGACAAAATTTAATATTAGGTTAAAATAATTAAATATTATGAAAGAATATAAGGAGGCAAGATGAAGAGACTAAAAAAAATTAGCTTGATTTATTTTACATTAACTATCTTTTGCCTTTTCGCTTTTTCAATAAATAGCAGAGCAGAAATATCCCCAATTCAGAGCAGCAAAGAATATGGACAAGAATGGATACAAATTCAGAATCAGCTTGAAAGTAAGATGATTTCCCAGCTGCTTATAGATTATGGCTTAAATTCTTCACAAATAAATTCCTTATTTCAGCAGCTCAATCAAGAAGATATTCATAAATTGGCTCTTAATATTAATCAGCTTGTTCCTGCCGGCGATGCAGTAGCAGTAGTTATTGGATTATTAATTGTAGTAATCTTAATTATAGTTATACTTAAATTGCTGAATAAAGAAATAATTATCAAATAGTTTTCATTATAATTTTTTTTATTTCTTCTTTGAAGGACTTCATCAGCATTCTTGTAATATTGCCGGGGAAAATCTTTCCTATTTGCTTACCATTAATCATCCGAACTGGTATTATCTCTTTTAATGTGCTTGTAATAAAGCTTTCATCAGCATTTAATATTTCTTCTTTCCGATAAAAACCTTTTTTTACTTTAATACCCATCTTCTCAGAAAGATTTAAAATCAAATCCCTCGTTATTCCGAGCAAGATTCCTACTTTCTCAGAAGGTGTATAAAGAACATCATTCTTGACCCAAAAAACATTAAAAGTAGTGCCTTCAGCCACATATCCCCTTGTATTAAGCAAAATTGCATCAAAAGCATTTTTTTCCATTGCTTCTTTATAAGCTAAAAAATTATTCAATAAATTCAATGATTTTATAGCCGGATTAAGGCTTTCAACGGGATTCCTTCTAATTTCTGAAATTATAAGATTTACTCCGGATTTATAGCAATCTTCTGGGAAAGGTTCATATGGCTGAACTATGATAATTAATGTGGGAGTATAGCTATGATTAGGCTTCAAACTTATAGGAGAAACACCTCTTGATATTATTAACCTTATCATTGATTCTTTATTATTTGCAGCTTTGATAGTCTTTATAATCTCTTGATAAAGCTCCTCTGTAGTATAATTAGTTTTAATACTTAGCAGGTTCAGCGATGATTGCAATCTTCGAAAATGTTCTTCGTAAAGAAATATTTCTCCTTCATAAGTTCTCAGAGTTTCATAGACACCATCCCCATATAAAACAGCTCTATCAAAGACATTTATGAATGCTTCCTCCGGCTTACAAAGCTTTCCGTTTATATTAACAACTGCGCTCACTTGTTATCCCTCCTGCTAAACTTATTTCATAGCAATATTGAGCAAATTTTAATAATTGATTTAATTTCTTTTCTAACATTAATTTTGCCTCATCTATAATATTTTTTTCATCCTTAAAATAAAGCGGCTCCCCAATTATAATCCAAACGGTAGAAAAAGGCAGCGGTATCTGAAAAGAATCCCAACTCTTTAATTCAATCTTTTTTTCAGCAAATGCAATAAAAGGAAGAATAGGCTGTTTAGTTTTCATAGCTAACCAAATAGCACCGGCTTGAACTTTGTACTTAGGACCTCGTGGACCATCTACCGTAAAAGCTACATTGGCTCCTTTCTCTATTTCTTTTTTCATTTCTATCAGCCCTTTTATAGAATCTCTTGAAGTAGATCCTCTGATTGGCTCATATCCATATCTTTTTATAACTTTAGCAGTATATTCTCCATCAAAATTTTTACTCGTAAGAACTGATATTTTCTTAAACCGCCAAAAATAAGTAGCCATAAATATTCCGTTATGCCAAAAAGTAAATATTATTTTCTTCCCTTCCCTTGTAAGTTTTAAATAATTTTCAAACCCAATCACTCTATATTTTAAAGTTTTGTTAATAACATAAAAAAGGACCCTTGTAATAAAAGAAATCAATGAGATTTTAATTTTTTCCATATTTATTTAACCTTCTAATATATATTTGGAAATGAAATCTCCTACTTCTGTTGTTCCGTATTTTCCGCCTAAATCTGGCGTTGTGTAATCAATTTCTATTGCCCTTATTACAGCTTTCTCTATTAAATTAGCTTCTTCATACATTTTCCAATATTCAAGCATTAATGCACAAGATAAAATAGAACCGAAAGGATTAGCTATATTTTTACCAGCATACTTTGGAGCTGACCCATGAACTGGTTCAAACATACAAACTCCATTCGGATTAATATTAGCAGAAGCAGCTATGCCAAGACCTCCTTGTAATTGAGCTCCCAAGTCCGTTATTATATCACCAAACATATTACAAGTTACTATCGCTTGAAATTGTTTCGGATTCTTCACCATTTGCATAGTGCAAGCATCTATGTAATAATGCTTTGCCTCTATTTCCGGATATTCTTTTGCCACTTCCCAAAAAACCCTTTGCCATAAATCGTGTCCATATCTTAATGCATTGCTTTTATCAGCCATATGTAAGGTTTTAAGCTTCTTCTGCTGGCAATATTCAAAAGCATACCGAATAATTCTTTCTACTCCTTTGCGAGTGTTTACATCTTCTTGAATAGCTATCTCATCAGGAGTACCCTTTTTAAAAATTCCCCCCATCCCTGAATATAATCCTTCAGTATTTTCACGAAACACTACAAAATTTATATCTTCTACTCCTCTATTTTTCAATGGACATAATTTTTCATGATAAAGTTTTATTGGACGAAAATTCACATATAAATCTAAGCCAAACCTTATTCCGAATAAAATATCAGCAGCATGCTTCATATCCGGCACACGGGGGTCCCCTAATGCCCCCAGCAATATTGCATCATACTCTCTCATCTCTTCCTTTGCTGATTCCGGAAATGTAATCCCTTCCCTTAGGTATTTTTCTGCTCCATAATCATATTCTTTAATTTCAAAATTGTATCTGCATTTCTCGCTAATAGCTTTCAAAACCTTTATTCCTTCTTTTGTTACATCAATTCCTATCCCATCTCCTGCAATTACCGCTATCCTTTTTCTCATTGCAACCTCCTTTTTACCTTTAATGTAAACCTTATTATATTTATTCTTGTCAAACAGTCAAATATGACTGCGCGTACTTTGTTAGTTTTTTCCATAAAACTAATCAAAATTGTTATCATACTTCATAAAAATAATGTTGTTTAAAATTAAACCACGAGATTACACAGATTATCACAAGATTTCAGCCACAGAATTTCGCAGAAGAACTAAGAATTTCTATACCCTTAATGAATTGCATCGCAGATTTCACCTCTTCTTCCTTTATATCATTGCAAAGCTTTACTCTTCCTATCTCTTCAGGTAATAAAAAAATTAATCCCTCTGCCCTCTGCTTCTTATCTAATCGCAATGTCTTCATTAACCTATTAAAAGAAAATTTTGGTATCCTCTTTAAAATCTTAAATACCCGACAAATATCTATTATCCTATTTAAAGAATCCTTACTGAGAGTATTTCTTTTATGCGAGATATAAGAAACTGCTAATATTCCCCATACTATTGCTTCACCATGTTTAAAATATTTGTATCCTGTTAAACTCTCTAAACAATGTCCAATTGAATGTCCTAAATTCAGTAAAGCCCTTTCATTCTTATCATATAAATCATTTTCTACTATTCTTATTTTATAAGCACAGCACTTTTCTATTAGCGTGCTCAATATTTTAGGTTCTCTTTCTCTGATTGCATTTACATTTGCTTCAATATAAGCAAATATTTCTTCATCTAATATCCCATATTTTATAATTTCCCCCATCCCATTTATAAATTCTTTATCCGGCAAAGTTTTTAGAACATCCGGGTCTATTAATACAAATAATGGATGGTAAAAAGTTCCTATTAAATTTTTACAGTAGCTCGTATTTATTGCAGTCTTTCCACCAATACTGCTATCAATTTGTGCTATTAATGAAGTAGGTACTTGAATATAAGGAATGCCTCTCATGTAAATTGAAGCACAAAATCCTGCTAAATCTCCTATGACCCCTCCTCCCATTGCAATAATTACAGAATCACGATGCGCATAATTTTTACTAAGAAACTTTATTATCTCTTCAACCCCCTTCTGACTCTTGCTACCTTCTCCATCTTTTATTATTTTTAAATGTAAATTCAACCCCTCCCTATGAAAGCTTTCCTTTATTTTCTCAAAATATAGTTTGTTCACAGGAGGCACTGTTATTAAAAAATAAGCATCGCTCCTAATATTTTCTTTTATAAATTCTGCTATATTACTTAATAATCCCTGCTGAATGATTATCTTACATTTTGTTTTATATTCATATCCAAGAAGCCATTCTTTCATATTTATCTATTTTAACATTTAAATTATTTAAAAAAAATTTATAACACTTACTTACTACCCACTAAATTGCCAGCAGATGCAGTAATTCAATTGAATTGGAATACAATTGAAGTTGATATTTTGTTTGTATTGCAATACAATTAAATTACAAATATGATAAATAAAGAAAAAATACACACATTTTACAGGCTTTGGTTTTCAGAAATAGATAGGCTTTTAGCTGGCTATATTTATGACGAGGAAGGAAAACCTAATCCCACAAGGCATATTTTTTCTTATTATTTGACAATTTTAGAAAGGTTTGCCAGCAATAAGTTAGAAGAAATAGAAAAGATAAATTTACTCTCAGGTATCCGAGGAGTGGGGAAAACTACTGTTTTAAGCCAGCTTTATTACGCTCAAAAATTTATTCCCACTTCTAAAAAAGAAAATTACAAAAACATTTTGTTGCAAAATTATGAAAAAATTTATTTGGATGTTAGTCGTTTGGCTGCTGAAGGCATCACATTAACTGAGTTCTTTAACTATTATCAGGAAATAAATAATATTAGGTTTGTTGATTTAAAGAAAAAATTACTCATTCTTTTAGATGAGGTTCATTATGACGAAAAATGGGGATTATTTCTAAAAAATATTTTTGATTCCACTAAAAGCCATAAAAATATTTTGATTGTTGCTACGGGCTCCTCAGCTCTAAAAATTAAAATGAATTCTGATTTGTCGCGAAGATCACTTTTGGAGGAATTGTATCCTTTAAAGTTTAATGAGTATGTTATTTTAAAGCACAATATTTATCATTTGCAGGGTTTATCTGATCTTTTTATTGAAGCAATTTTGACCAGCAAAGATGCTAAAGAGCTATTTGAGTTTTGCAAAAATAAAGAAAAGGAAATTTTAAGATATTTTAGTCAATTACCACCTCAAGCTGAAGAAGATTTTTTATATTTTGGTGGCTTTCCTTTTGTATTAGGATTAAAGAATAAAAAATCAACTATCTTTGAATTGGTCTCTGGAGTAATAGATAAATTTATAACTAAAGATTTGCTGGAAATGAAAAGATTT
>CAYREJ010000144.1:5672-6533 GCA_964423235.1 uncultured Acidobacteriota bacterium
CGAGTTCTGATAGCACCGATATTGATAAAATATGTAAAACATTAAAAATTGATTATCGTCCGGTCAGAGGGGTGTTGGATGCTTTGGTTCAAAGCGGAGTTTTAGTAGAGGTAAAGAGCTACGGACAGAAATTTGTAAAAGTGAGAAAACCGATAAAATTTTTGTTCATCTCCCCATCTTTAAGAATAAGCATCTTAAACGGGGTTTTACCTCCAGAAGTTAAAGGAAAAATTTTAGAAGATTATTTAGCCCTAATTTTCGTTAAAGATTTTCAAAAAAAAGAAAAAAAATATGTAGGTATTGAGATAATGTATGATTCTTCAGCTGGAGGGGCAGATTTTATTTTGCGCATTGGAAGAGCAAAGCAAGTTATAATTGAAGTTGGTTTTGGAAAAGGAGGCGAGGGAGTAAAACAAATAGAAAGAACCGGCAATAATATCAGAGTTTATGATTATGGAATCATTATTAGCCATAAAAGCGGCTTAGAGTTAATAAATAATAAGATAATTAAAATTCCATTGGACTATTGGTTAGCTATATAAATAAATTCATAAATAAATAGTCAGTTTTTTCCAAAAGCAAGCAAAGATATTAAACCACAAGATTATCACAAGATTTACAAAAGATATTAGCCACAGAAGCACACAGAATAACACAGAAATAAGAAATTCTGTGTTCTTCTGTGAAATTCTGTGGCTGAAATCTTGTGATAATCCTCGTAATCTCGTAGTTTAATTTTGAACGACATTATTTTTATGAATAATTATAATAATTTTATTTATTTCTTTGTAGAAAACTAACCAAATACATTCATAATAGAATTAAAATATTCAGATAACTCTTAATCCTAATTCACCACAG
>CAYREJ010000145.1:0-6489 GCA_964423235.1 uncultured Acidobacteriota bacterium
CTTTGCGTGAGTATTCAAATAATTATTTCACGCAAAGACGCAAAGCTCGCAAAGCACGCAAAGTTCGCAAAGATAAGTCATATCTTCCAAAAGATTATATCCGCTAATAGATGGTCATAGTTTGTGGAACTCTCAACTCTACAAACTCTATAAACTCTACAAACTCTATACATTCATTTTCTTGCATTTAAAAAATGAATTTGTTATAATAAAAGATCAAGCCGGGATAGCTCAGTCGGTAGAGCGAAGGACTGAAAATCCTTGCGTCGACGGTTCGATTCCGCCTCCCGGCACCATATAATTAGATGGGAAGTCGTCTAACGGGAAGGACGATGGACTCTGGATCCATTAATCGGGGTTCGAATCCCTGCTTCCCAGCCAACTATCACAAATGAATAATTCAAGTCCTATTCGCCGCTGCACTTACTCTTCTCACAAACCTTCCTACTTTCTCCCTATAATTCTCCCATGTATATTTTCTTGCTTGCGAAATTGCATTCTTCCCCATTTTCTCAATCATCTCTTTATTATTTAAGAAGAACAATATTTTAGAAGTCAATGCCTCTACATCTGCTGAAGGAACTATAAACCCATCTACAGAATCCCTTACGGCTTCTACTGAACCTGCTCTATCTGAAACGATTACAGGTGTTCCAGAAGCCATCGCTTCTATGGTTACTTGTCCAAACCCTTCAATTAATGACGGCAAAATAAATACATCCGCCTCCTGATATAATTCTTTAAGAACATTATGCGGCAAATAACCTATATGCTTATATAAGCTTCTATATTTTTTAAGTACATCTTTAGCATCTCCCATCTTTCCAACAAGAATTAGTTCTATATTATAGTTCTTTAATCTGCTCACGCTCTCTAATAAGTATTCAATTCCTTTATATAACTGTAAGTGCCCCACGAATAAAATCTTTACTTTATTATCAGTCTTTTTATAATCCTTCTTTGGAATAAAAGTATTAATATCTATACCATAAGGGATTAATTCAATCTTATCAGCATCGACTCCTAAGGATATTAATGAATTTTTTACTGCAAGTGATGGTACTAAAAAGTAATCAGCTAAATCTATCTCTTTTTTCTTAATATCAATAACATAATTTAACTCTTCACTTATATATGCTTCTTTATACTTTAGATAAGCTTCATATTGAAAATTATAAGCAACACTTGCCAAATCATATATGCAAATCTTATTTTTTTCTTTGCATATTTCAAAAGATTCTAATGAACATAATTCATATCCTATGAAAATATCAAAATCCATTTTATTAATTTTCTTTGCTAATAATTTAGAAAAATATCTATTTATATAAAAATTTTTATTTTTGCACCAAGGTAAAATAAAGCGATATTTTATTTCAGGAAATGGAATTTGGTAAACATAATTAGGATTTATTTCTTTAAAATATCTTTTCTGCAATTCCTTTTCAAAAAAATTTTTTACTCTTTTCGGCAAATACTTTAATAACAAATAAGGAAACTCTTCAGGCTTATACCAAAATCCGGTAAAAAAAGCCTTAAGGAAATTATGTTTCTGCAAGGCATACACTAATTGGTGTGTGTGCTGTCTAAATGCATTCGCTACAACTACCATAGGCTTATCTTTTCTTTTGTCATTTCTCAATATTTTTCCCATATTTATAATATCTTTATATTAATATAGAATATAAATCTTACCATTAAACCCGTTAATATTTGAATTGATGAACATTTATGTTTTTCTCTTCTACAATTCGCATATTTTTAATCAATTAAATTCAGCGTTCAGCATGTTTTATTTTTTTTAAGAAATAATAGTATAATATATATTTTAAATAATGAACAATTAAACTTGCTTTATTGAAAGGAAGCAGCAAAATGATGATAAGTATTCTTATTACTGGAGGAGCTGGATTTATTCAATATAGCAGATGATAAGCAGTATATAATCAATGAGCCGAGGCATCAGGTAGCAAAAAATATTGAGATTAGATGGTTGAAAAAATAAATCTTCAATTACTTAAAGAGTTTCCAATAAATTAAATTATTTCTGATTTTCTGATAAATGCAAAAAGTATCAGTTATAATAGTGAATTACAATGGAGAAAGGCATCTTGATGATTGTCTAAGTTCACTTCTTTCCCAAGATTATCCAAATATTGAAATAATTGTAGTAGATAATAACAGTTCCGATAGAAGTGAGGAAATAGCAAAAAAATACAATAGCGTAAAATTTATTAAGCTTGACAAAAATGTAGGACTTGCACAGGGCTGCAATATTGGAGCACGAGAATCAAAAGGAGATTACTTTTGCTTTGTAAATAATGATATGAGATTTGAGCCAGACTTTATAAGAAATATGGTAGATATTTTACAATCAGCGTCGGATATATTTGCCGTTGATGCACTTCACTACAATTGGCAAGGAGATAAAATTTTACATGCGGGAACTGTCCTTAGAAAAACTCTTTTTTTAAAAGGACATATTCCCGGATTTATTGCTGATCCAACCGCAATCGTTGATGAAATAGCGGAAGTTCCTTGGGGATGCTTGGCAAATTTAATGGTAAAAAGGAATATGTTTTTTGACCTCGGGGGCTTTGATCATACATTTTTCATATATTATGAGGATACTGATTTATGCTGGAGAGCATGGCTTAAAGGTTGGAAAACAATTTATACACCGCACGCCAAAGCCTACCATAAAGTAGGAATGAGTTCCGATGAGTTTCAATCTATAAAATCTTCTATAAAAATAAATCCTATCCGCGCTATCTCCTGTCATAAAAATTATGTGAGATTCATTTTAAAAACAATGGATTTACCAATCATACTTAAAATGTTATTAGCAATCCCAATAAAAATAATAGCATATTCATTAAAAGGAAACTTTAAATCGCTCCGAGCTTTATTGATTGCAATATTTCGGATAACATTTTTTGAATTGAAAGAGATTTTAATAGAGCGAAAAAAAATTAAAAGTTCCCAAATTACGACAAATGATTTTCTTCTTTGCAAATTTTCTTTCCAAAAAGTTTCTTCAACTAAGCATTAACCTTTCTAATCTCCTTTATGATAAAATTAATAATCAAAATGAAACAATGAATAAAGATTACAATGATGATCTTGAAGAAAAAACACTACCAAAACTTCATAATTATTTATTTGAAATCATTAAAAAAATTATTGATGAAAATAAATACAAAACAGCTTTAGATTTAGGATGCGGAAGCGGAGCTTTTGCAATGAGATTAAAGAAAGCTGGTCTACAAGTGGAGTGTGCCGATATAAATAAAGAGAGTTTTGCTGCTAAAGATATTAAATTCTATTCAATTAATTTAAATGATTTTAATTTTTCCGAAAAGATAATAAAAAAGTATGATTTAATAACAAGCATTGAAGTGATTGAACATCTTTATAATCCGTTAGGATTTTTAAAGAATTTATGCAATCTATTAAATGAAGATGGTTCTATTGTAATAACTACTCCTAATGTGGATAGCATAGCAAATAGAATTAAATTCTTGTTAACTTCTGATATTAGAATGTTTGATAAAAATAGCGATCCCGAACATATCTCTCCAATTTTTCATAGATTGTTCATAGAAAAATATTTACCTAAAATTAATTTAAAGATGGAAAATTATTATTATTTTCCACCTGAAGGCTTTTATTGTTCCAGAGCAATATTTCGCATAATATACAGACTCTTGTCTTATATGCCAATTTTTCAAGGAGATAAATTAGGAGATATTAGCATCTTCCATTTGAGGTTAAAAAATGCTTAAAAATATCATTTACTTACATTGTGGTGGAGATACAATAGGGGGAATAGAAACTTTCATGCATTATCACTTAAATTATCATAATAAGTATAATCCTATTATATTCTTTGTAAGAGATGGAAACTTCCCTCAATTTCTCCTCAATAAAGGTTTCAGATCGGCTTATTTTTTGGGAGGAGGTAAATTAAGAGAATTGCATAAATTGTTAAAAGCAATATATAATAGCATAAAGCTTGTTAAGGTATTAAATCCCGAAATAATAATAGGTCAAGGAATTTATTCTTGGATTTACGCCGGCATTATTTCAAAATTATGCAATGTCAAAAGCATCTTCTATGTTCATGGAAATCTTAAAAAAGAAAATTTTACATTTATTGATAACATTTCTCTGCTTTTTAAACCTACTGCATATGTAGCCAATTCAAAATTTACTGCTAATAGCATAAAAAAATTTTTTCCGAATGCTAAAATTTATATTAATTATCCAGGCGCAAATAAAGTAATATTTGATCAATTAAATACCGAAGAATGCAAATCAGAATTAATTAAAGAATTCAATTTCCCTTCAGATGCAAAAATAATAATAAATGTAGGAAGAATACAAGAATGGAAAGGACAGGACATAGCTATTAAAGCTTTTATTGAAATTTCTAAATCTTTTAAAAATGTTTTCTTAATTATTTTAGGGGAACCTACTTTTAAAAGTGATCAAGAATTCTTAAATAAGCTAAAAGCAATGGTAGAATATAATCATTTACAAGATAAAGTAATTTTTGCTGGACAAAGAATGGATATTGCAAAATTTTTTAAAGGTTCTGATATAATTTTGCATTCCACAAAAGAAGAATCATTTGGGCTCGTAATTATAGAAGGAATGCTGGCAAGAAAACCTGTAATAGCAACACGATCAGGAGGTCCAGAAGAAATAATAGACCATAATATTAATGGCTTTTTAGTAAAACCAAATGATACAGAAGAAATAGTTCATTACATTAAGGCTATTTTTGAAGATAGCGAATTTTCTTTAAAAATAAGCGAAAATGCTTATTCAAAAGCAAGCAATTTATTTACAAGCGAAAAAAGCACCAAAAGGCTTGAGGAAATTATCGATCAACAAATTAATAATTAAAGGCAGAATGCCTTTGGGAAAAGTATTATTCTGGTTTTTTTAGTAAAAGCAATTTAAAAATTTAAGATGAAATTGTTAATAATATCTAAAGATTTTCCTAATATCATTGGAGGAATAAGTCATCACACATATAAATTATCAAAAGAATTGGCAAAGAGAGGCAATCAGATTTATATCCTTACTTCTAAAGATGAAAGGATAATTAACGAAGTAGAGGATAAATCTATTTCTAATCTTATAACTATAATGCCATACATTAACAAATGGGATTGTATTAATTTAAGAATAATTATGAAAACAATAAAAGAAATTAAAGCTGAGGCAATCTTATTTCAATATGTTCCTCATATGTATAATTACTATGGTATTCCAATATGGGTGTTATTTTTTTCTTTCTCGATGAATTTCAAAAAATATAAATTAATTACTATTTTTCATGAAATAGCCATAAGAATAAATTATAAGAATCCAAAATACTTTTTATCATCCTTGCTTCAAAGAATTATAGCTTACTCATTATGCATAGCCTCAAAAAGAATTATAGTCAGCATAGAACATTACAGAAAAATGCTTAAATTCTTTGATGAAAAAGTTCATAAAATTCCGATTGGAAGCAATATTGAGCCTGTAATCATTTCTAAAGAAGAAATAACAAAATTAAGAGAAAAATTAGCCCCTCAAAAAGAAATTATAATTTCTTCATTCGGATATAATCCACGAAACAATGAGTTAATAATAGATGCAATTAAAATATTAAATGATAAAGGATTGAAGATAAAATTTTTGCTAATAGGTAATTATCCAACTAAATGGCTTGAAAATATAAAAAATAAGGCAAAACAATTAAAGATACTGGATAATATAATAATCACAGGATTAATTAAAGAAGAAGAAGTTTATAAGCTGCTTTCAATTTCTGATATTTACATTGTCATTGAGCCAATCAATAAATTTCAACAAGGGGGTGTAAGCGCCAAAAGCACCTCTCTACTGGCTGGATTTGCAGCTGGCTTACCGATAATAGCTAATAAAGGAGATTTGACAGAGAGTATCTTTCACCATAAAGAAAATATTTATCTATTAAATTCTATTGAGCCAAAAACTATAGCAGATGCAGTTGAAAATATTTTGAGTAGTAAAGATTTAATGCAGAACCTCAGAATCAAAGCTTTTGAAACTTATTCAAAATTCTTCACTTGGAAAATTGTTTCTGATAAATATCTTGAAGCTATAATCAATTAATATTATCCCTTAATCCTTACCCCCTTAATTAAATGGGATTGACTTTCAGACTTTGCAAAAACCTGAATAATCACTGTAAGAATTTATAGAGTTTATAGAGTTGAGAGTTCCACAATTTATTACCATCTTGCATTTTGTGCTCATACAATTGTTGAACTATAGAATAATTATTCTTTAATAAAATGCAGATTCATTAAAACAGTAGGAATTTGTGGAACTCTATAAACTCTCAGCTCGATAAACTATAAAAACTCAATTCGAGTTGAGAGTTCCAATTTTTTCCAAAATTACTGTTTTGAGATTATTTTATGCTTTTTATGGTTTGCAATTTTGTTT
>CAYREJ010000146.1:0-6474 GCA_964423235.1 uncultured Acidobacteriota bacterium
TCAAGTCAAATGGTTGACCATCAAAGAAAATATCAATCCCTTTTATATTTTTAATAGTAGGAATTACTTTTCTGTGAGTGCTTATATGCTCTTCGATTAGAACAGTTGTCCAATGATTAAACCAAGTGCAGACCACATAATTTGTCACATCATCATAAAGTTTTGCTTTAACATTGTTCAATAAATCTTCATATCGGACAATTCTCCTTACATATTCGGTTTGTATCTTTTGGTCTAACTGTCCCTGAACTATGCCCCAGGAAAAATTTTTGACCTTCAAGAGTTCTTTCTTTAAATCTTCATCAGAAATAATTGCTCTTCGTTTTTGGATCCTCTCTGCGTATTTTTCCTTGATAAATTCATCAATTAACTTCTCGTTCGGATGACTTTCTAATATCTTCTTAATGATCTCTGCTGCCGAACCGTGTTCAGAAATTCCCAAATTTTGAACCAATATTTTTAGATGTGGCAAGGGGATACAGCCAAGTTTCAAATTCAGAACTTCCTTTTGGCTCAATAATGGCACGAGTGCTTCCTCCTATTTTTTCTTAAAAAGCATAATATACTCGTGCTTAAAAATATAAAATCCACCAACCAAGGCTCTGTATCGCCAGAGTTCTTTTTGATTTCTCTTTGACCTTGTTTCTTCAAAATTTTTTACAATTATGCTTTTCAATAAATATCCTCTTTTTAAGACCTCATCCATACAGTAAAATCCCAAGGGAATCCATTCACCTTTATAATATTTGTCCCCAATAACTAATACGAAGTATCGGCCTTTTTCTAAGTGTGGAGTTGCATTATCTATTGCTTCGCCAAACATTTTTAGAAATTCCTCAGTATTTCTTGCATTCGAAAGGTCTCTCTCGTCTTTTGAAAACTTTATTATATCGTGGTAGGGTGGATGCATAATAAGGAGTTGAAATTGGGTTATACCATACTTTTTTAAAATTTCTTTTATATCTATCGTTCTGCAATCGCTGGTAATGACTTCAGTAATCACACCCTCTTTATTCTGTTCTTTTTCAATTAGCGCTTTTGCCTTTTCCACTACATCAGGATTTAACTCTATTCCAATTCCGTTTCTGCCTAACCTTCTACATTCAATTAAAGTGGTTCCACTTCCAACAAAGGTATCTAAAACCCAATCTCCTTTTTTAGTATATCTTAACATCATCTGATGCGGTATTTGAGGAATAAAATTACCCCAATACCATGCTAAATGAGCGCCAGAAGTATCTCTTTTTTCCAAGATCCATAAACTATCAGTTATTATCTCATCATACTCTTTCCATCTGAGAAGATTTATATCATTAATTTTGCCGGTCTTGACTTGTTGGACTCCATTTTCCAATCTCTTAAGATAATATTTTGCCCTTTCAAGCATTTGTGATTCCAATATTTGATTTAATTCAGAAATAAGAACATCTCTACGCAAGGAAATCGTGTCTCCATTTGCATCAATATTTAATATACCTTCTTCATCGTTTCTATGGTTGGTTATAATATCTTTTAGTGCAATTATTCTATTTTTGATAGAGCTTAAATTATTTAGCGTATTAACTTCGGCTAAAACTTCAATGAATTTTTCTTTATTTAAAATCACTGCTCCATAAGTAAGCGGTGCAGCCTCTAAATTTTTTAATGTTAATTGCATATTATTATCGTTCTTCATATTTTCATTCCTTTATTTGTTTTGAAACCGCCATTTAATATAACGCCTCCAGCATAAAAGAACTTCCGCCTAAGGCGGAATTTGGGTGAGCTCGAAGGGCGAACCTTTTATGCTGTGGTAGGCTATGCGGTGGCTGATTATTAGAGTATCTCTCCATAATCCACCTCTATTCCCTCATAATAGGTATCATTGAAACCAATTTGTTTTCCACTTCCGTAGTCTTTTAATTGCCAATAGAGAGGAGATGTAATAATTAGATGTACTGATTCATCTTGCACCTCTTTTATCCATCTTGAATGACCAATTATTATCTTATGCCAGGTTCTCATTTCATCGCCTCAAGATTTTAGCATACTCAAAGCCACCGTTTCGCCTAACTCATTCATAGAGAAAGAAGTTGTTTTTTATATAAATTTTGGTTAATCATATTTCATTTCCTTTATAAATTAAATTATATCAAATTTTTTAAAAGGGTCAACTAAAAAATTAAAAATGTTATCCAATTCATTGTCAACAAAAGCTGTCCAAAGTACCGTCGAGTAGGGCTCATTGCCACCTCCTCTCGGAGTTTACTATGCCCCCCTCACCGAACCTTGCGTGCAGTTTTCCTGCACAGGGCTCTTCAGGCTAACCTCTCTACTCACTGACGAGTAGGTCAATGGATTTGGTCTTGTTAACAACCTTTGCCCACCTCTGTCTGTGGAGGTTGTATTCCCAATCCAACGGTCTTCTGTAAGTCCCTTCGATTCACAGGTATTAGGCTGCTTCATCGCTACTATGGACTTATGCGACTTCCGAAACATCTTTTGTAGCATCTTGTTGTTTCGGCTTGATACTACATTCTTCAAATATTGAAGAATGTTTCTGACCTCCCAAGCTGTTGTAATATCCTTTTGATATAGTGCCACGGCCTCAGACCCGTAGGGCTCGCATAACCTTGCCAATACTGGTTAATAGAGTGCTGCCTTATCCTAAGTGAACAGTAACGGACACCGACACAATGGTGACTTTCGGGGCTCAATCCCTTTACTTGCTTTGCAGCCCTATATCCATCCCTCTTGGCTTCACGAAGGTAAGTTGCCCTACCTGATGCAAGAGTTTGTTCTGAAGCGTAGGCTACACTTTCTTCTGGTTGGATTTTCACCAACTGGATATTACAAGCTTCGCTTGGCGCATATGTTATTATAAGATAGTGCAAGCGAAGGCCCACATCAGACTATTGAACATCATTATCTATCCTTATTCCTTTTAAGATTCTTACAGTTCCAAAGAATACTGGAAGTACATCTTTTATCTGGATGTTTAATTTTTCGAGTAATGTCTCAAGGTCGGATTTTATAAATTCTGGATAGTATCTGCTCTCGTAAGATTTGACAAAATGGTAAATCAAATATCTACCAATTTTATTCTTAGGCAAAGCATTATCAATAATCACTATTATTCCTTTAGGTTTAGTAACTCTGACCATCTCTTCCAAAACCTTTTTTCTGATGCTCAAAGGCATCTCATTAAAAGCAAAAGATATGCAAGAAACATCAAAATATTTATCCTCAAATGGTAGATTTGTAGCATCAGCAACTTCAAATTTTACATTTCCATATTTATTCTTCTTGTTGGCTACTTTCAGCATACCTTCTGACAAATCAATTCCAATGACATCATAACCCTTTTTTGCAAATGCAAATGCCTGTTTTCCGATTCCGGTGGCAACATCAAGTATTCGTGAGCTATTTTTTGCATTGATAATATCTACGACTTTGGCTCTTACTTGGGATATGAATATGTCTATACTATCGTAAACGGGAGCCCATCTATCAAACCACTTCTTTATGTATGAATAATATTCTTCTTTCATGGTTTTCCCTTAAATCTTTTCTGACCGAAATCTTCTCAAGATTCTTAAATTCTTCTGCAGCATGTCGCTCAAGAGCCTTTATCTTTTTTTCTGTAAAGATAAAATTTTTTATAAACCAATCAAAAATTTTCTCCAATCCCAAAAAAACAAAAGCCTATCAAAAGCGTACGTTTAATTTATGTATCGCTTTTTATTTTCTTCCCAGATAGATGTAAATATATTGGGTAGAAGGTTTTAGCTTTCATTTTTACTTCAAATAAAATAGGAAAATCCCTTTTAACTTCAATTAATTCCCATTTTCCTTTAACTCTTATTCCTTCAACTACCTCATCAAAATAAATAATAGTTCCAATAAGATTTTTTGTTTGCTTAATTATTTTGAAATTTTTATGGTCAGTAGGATGCCACTGAATATACCTTTCTTGATTAAGGCTAGATAACAAGTCAAATTTTTGCTGGGGAGATTTTTCTTTTATAATTATTTTTGTATTGATTTGTATCATTTAATCATCTCAAAGAAAGTTCAAAATCATCATTTTGCTCCAACATTTATTCCAAATCCAAAGATATAAAAATTTCTTCTAAAATGATTTGCTATTGAAAAGAATCTTTTTCTTATTTTAGGAAAAAATAAAAGGTTAAAAGGGAAATTTTCAGCATCGCAAACTATAAATTTTATTTTGTTGCTCAATTTCTCTTTCTCTGCTAATGCAGTAGCTTCATTTATCATTTTTTCTGAAGCATCTATTCCAATTACTTTACGACCATACTTTTTTGCAATATAGAAAGAAGATGTTCCTTTGCTACATCCTATATTTGAAACTTTTGAATTTTCATTAATTTTACACAATTCCATTAATTTTTTTGTGGTTTCAAAACCACTTAGATGCAAAACCTTTAAGCCAATAATATGTGCCATAAATTCAAGCGCTGACAAGTTTTCTATATTATTAACTTCTACAGCTTTTATTTTTTTTAAATAGAATAAGAAATTCCATTTAAAATCAAAGCAGAAAACATACTAAAAAAGCTATTCTTGGAAAATCTAGCTGATAGGTTATTAATCCACTTGCTTTTAAAATCATCATAATTGGCAGCCTATCAAAAGATACCAAAACAATTGCCTTCTATTTATATCTTTTCCCGAAGTAGCCTATTGTATCGCAAGCTGTGCCTGCAGGTAAGACTTCTATTGGAGTGGGAGAAGCAATTAAGGCTAAAAATCCCATGATTGCTCCACCGATTTCGCCAAAATAAAGTAAAAATGCAAAGATTTCCATTGCTTGCGTGCCAATAATAAATATACCATATTCAATAAAATGATAAATTCTTTCTAAAAGCATTGCTGAAAGACCAATAAGTATTGGGAAGATTAATTTATAAAAATGAAGTCTTTTTATCATCTTCCAGCCCTCGTATCTTAATCAATTTGTTTTTTTCCTAACATATATACTATATCCAAATATTCCATATTATCTTTAAAGAATTTGTCAATAACTTTCATTCTTCTCCTTATACGGGAATTAGTTAGAACTTTTAATGTTATATTAAGTGTGTTTAAAAGTTCTTCATCTTCTATAGTTATCGCTAAACTACCACAGTCACATCAATCGTTATGAATAACCTGTAGATTGCTTATTCCAGATTCTATAAATAGTCTTTTCCAACCTTCAAAAGATAATGCATTAGTTATACATACAGCACAAATTTCAGTAGCTACCTTTTCCAAAAATTCTTTTGCTGGTTCTTTTTGCCAGCTAAATTCAATCCAACCAAGATAACCGTTTGCTTTTGTCACTCTTAATGCCTCTTTATTGCCTTATCTATGTGCGGCAATAAAACAAGTATTGCTTGAGAAAATGTTACATCAAATTCATTGTCAGGATATGGTAGATTCATAGCATCAGCTACAAGGGAACTTACTTTATCTTCTAATCCTTTCTTTTTAACAAGATAAACAGCTTGGGCTATCAAATTGTCCGCAATATCTATACCTAGAACATCGCAACCATATTTTTGAGCAAGGTATACAGCTCTTGTTCCTTTACCACAGGCAATATCTAAAACTTTTGTGTGTTTATCTATATGGCATAACTCAGCCACCTTATTTGTAGCTCTGTAGCTACCGGGATGAAGAATATTTTTCCCAACTACATTTGCTATAAAATTAAAAATGTCGCATTCCGCAATTGAAGATTTCATTTCTGTCATGACATCACCTCCTTATTAGTGTGGATGGCGTATAACGTTTTGAGCGTATCTGAAGTTCCATAGAAGGGGAAATTTCGGTGAAGGCGTAAGCCGAAGCAAGATACGCTCTGTTAGGCGAAATGACATTCATTTAATCCTCCTTTATTTTCATCTTGAAAGCTTTGATAGCGTCCTTGACTATTTTATTTAGATTGATCCCAACCCCAAAAATATTAGGCTTTAGTTCCAACCAATCGGCTTTTTCAGCTATATTATCTGTTAATATTTTATTTGCGTTGTCATCAAGTATATGATGATATTCTGAAATTCTTTCAATACCATATTCAATTTCAATGGAATCTACAAATTTCCCTTTTTCTTTAGCAAATATTTGAGCTGAACCTTTAGCAATAAAAAAAAATGAGCCTCTCATAGACCTAACAATCATTGTAACAAGATTGGTATTTCCTTACTTTGCTTCCATATCTTATTTTAGATATTAATTTCATATTAGGCTGAAAGAAGTTATTATATAGCCTGTAATATTTATATGTTTGATTAAGGATTTTTAAGCTCTGCTGGCTATCATATCTATAATATCCAACTATTCTTCTTACTATAGACCAATTCTTTTGCTCAACATAGCAGGTGTCATTTTTTTTGTAAGGTCTAGAACGAGTAAATAATACCCAAATTGATCGATTTTAATTTTTAAATACAATAATTAATGTGAAATTTGTATTTTTAAAATAAA
>CAYREJ010000147.1:0-6407 GCA_964423235.1 uncultured Acidobacteriota bacterium
ACAAGATTAACACAAGATTAAAAATAGATAAAATTAATATGAAAAAAATCTTGTGATAATCTTGTGGTTTAATATTTTTCCTTGATTTTGGAGAAAACTGGCGAAAGCAACTTTGGTTGATTTTAGTAAAAAAAAGTTGACATATTGGAAAAAATTACCATGGGGTTTTCAAAACAAACTTAAGCAAAAATTATAATCAGAGCCTATACTTTAAAATTAAATTGCCAAAAGTCAATAAATAAGGAAGATAAAAAATTAGATGGCAGAAATATTGCCCAAATGAACTTCTTTATGGAAAAGAATATAAATGAATTGATAATAAAGAAAATTTGGTTAATTGAATTTTTGCAAGGGAAGATTCTAAAAACTATTTCAGGGAGAAAGATAAGAATCTATTCGCCAGGGTGGTGGAATTATGAAAAAGGACCTGATTTTAAAAATTGTGAAATTGAATTGGATGGGGAATTAATTTCCGGGGATGCTGAAGTTCATGTAAATTCATCAGATTGGTATAAGCATAAACACAATGAAGATAAATCATATAATGATACAGTTTTACATATTATTTGGCTAAAAGATAACAATGAAGTTAAAATTTTCACTTCAGATAATAAAGAGATTGAAGAAATAATGCTTTCATCATATGTTCCGAAAGATGTCATTTTCAAAATTGCAAATGATAATGATTTTAAGGAAAGAAGGTCCCTTTGTTCCTCTTATTTTAATTCAATGAGGGAAGATAAAATTTATCAACTACTTGAAGAAACAGCAATAGCGCGCCTTAAAACCAAAAGTGCTAAGATAATAAATAAAGCTAAAGTAAAAGATTTTTCTCAATTGTTTTACGAGAATATATTGAGAGCTTGTGGATATAAACATACGAAATATTTATTAGAGGAATTAGGGATGCTTTTACCTCTGAATCTATTACAAGAAATTGCAAGTAAATATAAGGAAGATAATTTATTGTATATTCAAGCTGCTTTATATGGGTGTGCGGATCTATTGCCGAGAAAAGAAAAAATAAAATATTACGGAGATGATGAAACAAAATTATATTTGAGTGCATTATGGCTTGCCTTTGAAGAATTAATAAAAGAATATAATTTAGGAGTGCTTATCCATTTACCTGCAGTCCCATCTTTTTCTCGCCCTACGAATACTCCCATTAGGAGATTAACAGCAATTAGCTATTTTATTAAAAATAGTGCAAATTATGATATCTGGAATTTAATAATTTCTTCAATTAATAATATAGGAGGCTTTACTTCAGTAAAAAATGAGAAAATTAAAATTAAAAAGCTTATTAAGCTTTGGGAGAGAATTTTTATTGCATTGAACGATAATTATTGGGATAAAAGATTTTATTTCGGTCCACCGGTATTTAAAAAGCCACAAAAATTAATTGGAAAGGAGAGAGCAAAAGCAATAATTCTTAATGCATTTATACCTGTTCTTTTAGCTTATAGCGAAAAGAATCATAATATTAGAATTAATGACTTAGTATTAAAAATGTATTTTCAGTTCCCTAGCCTCAATAAAGATTCAATTATAAAATTAATGGAAAAGAGATTAAATTTAAAATTGAAATTGCTCAAGAGATTTTCAATATATCAGCAGGGGTTGCATGGGATATTTGAGTTATTTTGCAATAATCCTTTTGGTTCTTGTCGGCAATGCCCATTAACATTGGCATTTGATGATTAAATGGAATTTAAAAAAATCATCATTAGATTTTCAGTTAATTAAAGGAAAAAGCCCTTCATCTTAACTCATTTTCATTAATAAAGTAGAAAATTGTTTCTATAAACTTTTTACCCTCTCTACTAAAAAACTTACATTCTCTTCAGGAGTATTCTTCAAAATTCCATGTCCCAGATTAAATATGTATCCTTTTGCCTTTGAAGCTTCTTGTAGGATCTGATTTGTTTTATCGGCAATTACTTCTTTTTTGCATAAAAGGATAGCAGGATCAAGATTACCTTGTATAGCAGTTTCATTATTAATTATTTCAAGGGCTTCTGTTATTGATAAAGTATTATCTAAACTTATAACATCACATCCACTTTTTTTAATCTCTGATAATGAATGGCTTGCTCCTTTTGCAAATATTATCACCGGAATTTCTCTACTAAATTCTTTCAAGCTTTCTATAATTATTTTCATATATGATAGGGAAAATGTATTAAAATCTTTTTTACTTAACAAGTAGGCTAAGGAATCAAAAATTTGGATTATATCAGCTCCTGAGACTATTTGAGCTTTTAAATATCTAATGATTGAAAAAGTGATTATTTTTAATAAATTATGAAATAATTCTGGCTGCTCATACAAAAATTTTTTTGTATTGAGGAACTCTTTATTTGGATGCCCTTCAATAATAAAGGCAGCTAATGTCCATGGGGAGCCAGAAAATCCTATCAGGGGAATTTTAGAATCCAATTCTCTTTTCACTATTTTAATAGCTTTCATTAAAAAGGAGCAATCTTCTTCCGGTTCAGGCACCTTTAAAGAATCAATATCCTTCTTCCCTTTAATCGGATTTGGAATTATAGGAGCAGAAGTTTTTTCATCAAAAAATAATTCAATGCCCATTGCTTCGGGTAAAAGAAGTATATCAGAAAAAATGATAGCTGCATCTAAATTAAATTTTTTAATAGGTTGCAATGTGACTTCTGCTGATAGTTCTGGAATTTTACAGATCTCCATAAATGAATATTTTTCTCTAATTTTCCGATAACTTTCCATATACCTTCCCGCTTGTCTCATAAGCCATATGGGGGTTTTATCAGTCTTATTATTTTTGCAAGCTTGCATCATTAATGAATTATTAATTAATTTTTCTACCATTAGAGCAGCAATAGAATTATAATAAATTATTAATTTTATCGCAAAAACATCAACTGTAAATAGTCAGTTTTCTCCAAATCCTAAAAGCTATTGGCAAAAAAATTATAAACCACAAAGATCACAAAGAAGACACAAAGATCACAAAGAAAGATATATTTTATAGAAAAAACTTTGTGTGCTTTGTGATAACTTTGTGTCCTTTGTGGTTAAAAAATGTAAACGATAAGTAGAATAAGGCAGTCTCAAAGCAGTTTCCCTAAAAAGCTTCAAGAATAGCACTAACTAATGTTTCTGCAAAACTCTTACTTATATCCTCAATAGCAATAGTTTCTCTGTCAAAATAAGTAATATCAGCTCCTTCGGGTATATCATATTGGCTCCTAAAAGTAAAAGATGGGTTCTCAAATATATTTTTATTTTGAATTTTATCTTTAAAAATTACTTTAGCTGTTATTATTATTTCATATCTATTAGCTCTTCCTTGTTGTGTAAACTGAACCGGAATGTAATTAAAAGAGTTGATATCAACTTGCAAAACAGCATCCCCTTGAGTTTCTTCAGACAGAATTTGAAACTTTCCTCTTTTAATCATAACATCTATAACTGCTCTTGTTAGTCTTTGGTCTAATTGATAGCGAGGCGTATTATTTTTAAAAGTAGGGATAGCTATTCTTTTAATATGAGATGGAAGATAGCTTCCTCTTCCTGAAAGGTGATAGCCGCATCTTGTTATTCCAATAATTATTATCAATATTAAAGCTAATTTTAGTTTCATGTTATAAAATAAAATTTATTAACTTCTGAGGAACATAAATTATTTTTTTTATCGTAGAGTTTTTTATATATCTTATTATGGTAGGGTGATTAATTGCTAATTGTTCTATATATTCTCTTGTTGAATCTATCGGGACATCAATAGTCGCTCTAAATTTTCCATTGATTTGTATAGCAATAGTTATAATTTCTTCAGCTGCTAAATTTTCATCATATTTAGGCCAAGCTTGAAGATACAATGGAACATTATGCCCTGTTTTCTCCCATAATTCTTCCGCAATGTGAGGCGAAAAAACATTAAGCATTAAAATAAATTTTTCAATTACTTCTTTCAATAAGCTAAGGAAATTTTCGGATTTATTTCCCTCGTATAAACAATAACTTAAGTTATTTAACAATTCCATTAATGAACTAATCGCAGTATTGAAATGAAGCCTTTGTTCTATTTCGGTGGTTACTTTTTTTATAGTTTGATGAAGTTTTCGTAGAAGCTTTTTTTCTTCTTCTGTTAAATTTTCTATATTAAAATTAGCTGAAACTTTATTAATGCTATCAAGATTGGAAGTTAGAATTCTCCAGAATCTTGCTAAAAATTTATAACAACCTTCAATTCCTTTATCCGACCATTCCATATCTTTTTCCGGAGGAGCTGCAAAAAGCATCCAGAGGCGAAGAGCATCGGCTCCATATCTCTCAATAATATCATCAGGATCAACAACATTTCCTTTTGATTTTGACATTTTTGCGCCGTCTTTTAAAACCATCCCTTGCGTAAGCAGAACTGGAACTGGTTCATCAAAGTGCATCAAACCCAAATCTACTAAAACTTTAGCAAAGAATCTGCAATAAATCAAATGCAAGATAGCGTGTTCAATTCCGCCAATATAAATATCAGCTGGCAACCAATAATCTATTTTTGTTTTATCAAAAGGAGCTTCATTGAAATGAGGAGATGTATAACGAAGAAAATACCAAGAAGAATCAACAAAAGTATCCATAGTATCAGTTTCTCTTTTAGCTTTCCCACCGCATCTTGGACAGTGAGTATTTACAAATTCTTCTGAAGTCTCTAAAGGTGATGGACCTTTGCCGGTAAATTTAACATTCTCTGGCAGCACCACCGGCAAATCTTTCTCTGGCACTGGCAGCATTCCACATTTATCACAATAGATAATCGGTATCGGAGTCCCCCAATATCTTTGACGAGAAATACCCCAATCCTTTATCTTATATGAAATTTCAGCCGCCCCTAAATTTTTCCTCTTTAAAAATTCAATCATCTTCTGCATTGCTTCTTCTGATTTCAAACCGCTAAATTCTCCTGAATTTACTAAAATCCCATACTCCGTAAATGCTTCTTTCAGTTCTTCATCATTGAATTTTTGACCGGACGGTTGAATTACTATTCTTATCGGCAATCCATATTTCTTTGCAAATTCAAAGTCCCTTTTATCATGAGCAGGAACCGCCATTATCGCTCCCGTCCCATATTCCATTAATACAAAATTGCCAACCCATATTGGTATCTTTTCACCAGAAAATGGATTAATTGCATAGCTATTTAAGAATAACCCTTCTTTCTCATAAACCTCTGTATATCTGTTCTGCCAAGCTTGAACCTTTAAAATTTCAATTTTCTTCTTTATTTCTTCAACTCCCCCTTGATTTTTTATTATTTCCTCTATAATTGGATGCTCAGGAGCCAATATTAAAAAAGTAGCTCCATAAATCGTATCAAGACGAGTAGTAAAAATCTCTATGCATCCTCTCCCCTTTTCTAAAGGAAATTTTACTCTGGCACCTTCGCTTTTGCCTATCCAATTCTCTTGCATTGTAAGAACCTTCTCAGGCCATTTATTAAGTTTAGAAATATCTTTTAGCAATCTTTCTGCATAAGAAGTTATTTTAAAATACCATTGCTCTAATATTTTGATGGAGATAGGATGATTACATCTCCAACAGTTTCCATCTATAACTTGCTCATTTGCTAAAACAGTGGAACAGTCCTCACACCAATTGACTATACCTTTTTGCTTGTAAGCTAATCCTAATTCATACATTTTAACAAAAAACCATTGATTCCATTTATAATATTCAGGGGAACAAGTAGCTATTTCTCTATCCCAGCAATAGCTGAAACCCATTCTTTTTAGTTGTTTTTTCATCGTTTCTATATTTTCCCAAGTCCATTTAGCCGGATGAATCCCATGCTCAATAGCTGCATTTTCAGCTGGCATTCCTAAAGCATCCCATCCTATCGGATGTAAAACATTGTAGCCACACATTCTCTTAAATCGGGCAATTACATCTCCTATTGTATAATTCCTTACATGCCCCATATGAATTTTACCAGATGGATACGGAAGCATTTCTAAACAATAATACTTCTTCTTGCTTTCATCCTCTGATACTTCAAAGGCTTTTTTCTCTTCCCATATCCTTTGCCATTTCAATTCAATTTCTTTAAATGTATATTCCATAATTAATCAAAAAGGATTTTATAACAAAAGATAGGTTAGAATCAAGTATACATAATGAGCGAATAGGGCAAGTTTTGAATTTTCCCTTTAGCGTAATTAGGTAAATGGTTAGTTCTCTACAAAATTATTGCTTTGAGACTACCTTATTCTATTTATAGCTTACATTTTTTAACCACAAAGGACACAGAGTTATCACAAAGCACACAAAGTTTTTTCTATAAAATATATCTCTCTCTGTGATCTTTGTGTCTTCTTTGAGTTCTTTGTGGTTTCTAATTTTTTTGCCATTGGATTGGCTTTTAG
>CAYREJ010000148.1:0-6337 GCA_964423235.1 uncultured Acidobacteriota bacterium
CTGTGCTACTTTGCGAGCTTTGCGTCTTTGCGTGAAAAAATGATTTTAATATGCAAGCAAAGAACGTAAAGTGAAAAGAAGTTAGGAAGGTAAGAAGCTAAGATTTATTATGGATGCTCTAATAGAAAAATGGTAAGAAATTGTGGAACTCTATAAACTCTCAACTCTACAAACTCTATAAACTCTACATAAAATTGGCTTGTAATTTTGCTAAAAATATTTATAATGATTATGATTATGAAAAACTACGACAATTTTTTACTTCTTTTCGCTTCCGCTTCCATCTATGTGCCGCCTCGGTTGGGCAGGGGAGATGAGCGGAAGGGGTCCGGTGGAATTTCGCCCGCCGAGCCAATTGCGTTCAAAATCAGTTTGGATTTTTTCAAATAGTCTCCGTCAATGATTGTCTACCGAGAAAAATTAATATAAGTGCGATGATGCTCTAAATTGAATCCCAAGTTATGAATCGTGATGAAAGAGTTAGTTATTTTAATAAGAGGCTTCAATGAAAAATAATTTGATAACAATTAAAAATATTAACTTCGCTTATAATAATGAGCAGATTCTAAAGGATATTAGCTTAGAAATAAAAGAAGGGGAATTCATTGGATTAATAGGTCCTAATGGAGCTGGAAAAACAACATTGTTGAATTTATTATGTGGACTAAAAAAATTCAAAGAGGGGGAGATCTTAATAAATGAAAAGTCTTTATCTTCATTAACTAAAGAATTCTTAGCAAGAATAATAGCTTATTTACCGCAATTTTATGAAAACTTTGAATACATAAAAGTTTATCAAATTGTATTACTTGGGCGGATTCCTTATTTTAGGAAAAAATTCTTTGAGGATAAGGAGGATATAGAAGAGACAAGAAAAGCAATGGAAATATGCGGTATCCTTCATTTATCTAATAGGTATTTTTATCAGTTAAGCGGTGGGGAAAAGCAAATGGTTCTTGTAGCCAAGCTTATAGTTCAGAAGACACCAATAATGATTTTAGATGAGCCCATAACTTTTCTTGACATCAGTCATGTAATAAAAATAATGAATATTATCAAGAAAATAAATCGAGAAAAGGGAGTCACAGTAATTACTTCATTACATGATTTAAATTTAGCAGCGATGTATTGCGATAGGCTTGTTCTTTTAAAAAGGGGTTCAATTATATCCATAGGCTCTCCAGCAGAAGTCTTAACTTATGAAAAAATTAAAGATGCTTTTGAGACAGAATTTTATATAGATATAAATGACTTAACAGGAGAGCCATTAGTCATACCGATGAGTCCGAATGCGAATCGGTGAAGCCATCATATCTCTAAACTATATTTAATTCTTCCAGCGTCGGCATGCCGACATCTTTAAATTTCTTTTTCTGTGGAAAGTATTGTAGAAATTTCATTAAGTAAAGTGTGTATCCTTCTTATATCCCCATCTACTTTTTCTACCTTTTCTTTGTATCTCAATATTCTATTTATTTTTTCGTCTATAAGATCTTTAAAGCTGCTATCCTTGGCTGTCTCAGAATAGATTTCTTCAAAAGCCTTTTGCATCACTTCATAAGAATGACATATCATTACCATATCACATCCTACTTTTAAAGCTTCAACAGCTGCTAATGAAGGGTCCATCACTTTAATTATTGCACCCATTTCAAGATCATCTGTTATTATTAGCCCTCGATATTTCATCTCTTTTCTTAATAAACCATAAATTAAATCCAAAGATATTGAAGAAATCTTATCTTTTGTTACCATCGGATAACAGCAATGCCCAACCATTATAAGTGGTATCCTTTCTATATGTGTTCTGTAAGGTAATAAATCTTTCTTCCATAGCTCTTCTTTCTTTAAAGGACATATAGGAAGCTCCAGGTGTGAATCTGCTAAAGTACATCCTAATCCGGGATAATGTTTAAAGCAACAAAAAATCCCCGCTAGATTATAAGCTTTTAATATCTCACCCGCTACCTTTGTCGCAATCCTTGCATTAGAAGATATACATCTATTATTGAGCTTATTTGATTCATTGCCTTCATAAATTAAATCAACTACCGGATGAAAATTTATATTTATACCTAAATTTTTTAATGCCTGTGCAATTCTAAAGTTTATCTTCTTTATGGAAGCTAAAGAATAATTTGATGAAATTTCTTTTAAAGAGGGCAATGAAGGAAATAATCCATATAATCTTTGAACTTTTCCCCCTTCTTGGTCAATTCCTATAAAAGGGATTGTTCTTAATGCGTTTTTTAATGATTTTATTAAATCTATTATTTGATTCATTGATTGAATATTCCTTTTAAGTAAAATAATACCGCCGGGCTGTATTTCCTTTATTAGTTTTATCGTTTCAGAATCAAGATAATACTTTGATATCCCGATAAATAACAATTGACCTATGTTATAAGCTTCCTTTCCTATCATTTAATTTTCTGCTGATTGTCTTTTAAAGCTTCTTTTAATTTTAATATTATTTTGAATGCTTCAATAGGAGTAAGATTTTCTACATCTATTTTTTTAATTTCTTGAATAATATCTCTTTCCATAGCAGAAAAATCAGAAACCGGCGAAGAGAGTTCCTTGGACTCAGGAATTAAATTACTTTCATTTTGATAATTCTTTTTTGTCTTTTCCAAAAATAATAAAACTTCTTTAGCACGAGTGATTATTTTTTCCGGAAAACCTGCTAACCTTGCTACTTGAATTCCGTAGCTCTTGTCTGAAGGTCCTTGTATAATTTTCCTTAAAAAAATAATTTGCTCGTTCCATTCTTTTACAGCAATAGAATAATTTTTAATCCGATTTAAAGAAGAAGCCAAGTTAGTAAGCTCATGAAAATGAGTAGCAAACAAAGTTTTTGCAGCAATTTTTGGGTTATTATGTAAATATTCAATGATAGCCCAAGCAATTGCCATCCCATCAAAGGTGCTTGTTCCTCTTCCGATCTCATCTAAAATAATTAAACTTCGTGGAGTGGCATTATTTAAAATATTAGATGCTTCAAGCATTTCTACCATAAATGTGGATTGACCCTGTACTAAATTATCAGAGGCTCCTACCCTTGTAAATATTTTATCAATTAAACAAATCTCTGCTTTATCCGCAGGAACAAAACTTCCTATATGCGCCATTAAGCATATCAAAGAAACTTGTCTTAGATAAGTAGATTTACCACCCATATTAGGACCTGTTATGATCAATATTTGAGCATCCGTATTATTTATATATGTATCATTTGGAATAAATTGCTCAATCTGCAACCTCTCTAAAACAGGATGCCTTCCATTTTTAATTAAAATATGAGTCCCCTTATGAATATTAGGTCTGCAATATTTATACTTGCAAGCCGCCTCTGAAAGAGTAGCTATCACATCTAAAATTGCTAAAGCTCTTGAATTGTTTTGGATAATCCCTAAATGCTTTTTAACCTCACCCCTTATTCTACAATAAATCTCATATTCTAAATCTTTCACTTTTTCTTCAGCTCCCAAAACCCTTTTCTCATATTCTTTTAGAACAGGAGTAACAAACCTTTCCGCGTTTACCAGCGTCTGCTTCCTCTCATAATCTGATGGAATGAGACTTAAATTGCTCTTGGTTACTTCTATATAATATCCAAATATTTTATTATACCCAATCTTCAAATTACCTATACCTGTTCTTCTCCTTTCTTCATTCTCCAATCTCGCTATATAAGTCTTGCCATTTTTTATTAGCTCTCTTAACTCATCTAATTCTTTATCAAAACCATCTTTTATAATTCCCCCTTCTTTAATATTGCTGGAAGGCAATTCTAATATTGATTTTGAGATAATATTTACAATTTCTATACATTCATCAAGTTGCTCTTTAATTTTATTTATTAAATTTGATTTCAGCGATGCGAGAATCCTTTTTATATCAGGTATTACTTTAAGTGATTGATTCAGTAAAAGCAGATCCTTCGGTAAAATACTGTTAGTCCCTATCCTGCTGCATATCCTATCCAAATCTACAATCTTCTTTAATAAACTCCTTAAAGTGCCCCTTAGTATTGCATCATTATTTAATTCTTCAATCGCATCAAGCCTTTCTTCAATCATTTTAATATCAAGTAATGGATGAAGAATCCATTGCTTCAATAATCTCGACCCAAGAGGCGACATAGTTAAATCTAAAATCCCATATAATGAACCATTCTTATCACCACTAATCATATTTTTTATTAGCTCAAGATTTCTTATAGTGATAGAATCCAAAATTAAGTATTCACTAAAGTTCAAAAATTTTATTGAATTAATATAGATCAAATCTGATTTTTGAATTTCTTTCAGATAATGGATAGCGGCTGCACATGAAGCAATAGCTGCATTTCTCTTCTCTATATTAAACATACTTAAAGTATTAGTTTTAAACTTTTCCATTAATACACTTCTACCATATTCCGGATCAAAGACCCAGTCCGGAAGTGCCGTAGAGTAAATTTCAATACCAGCTGGTATTATTGAAGTTATACTATGAGATAAAGGATGTATCACTTCTTTTATATTAAACATTGAAAAAATATCCATTAATTTTGTCTTTAATTCTTCTATATGTATCTCTGTTGTTTTCATTTCTCCAGTAGTAGGTTCCACTATTGCTATTCCCACATTTTGTTTAATGATAACTAATGAAAGCAAATATTGTTCAGTAGCAAATGAAATATCTTCCCCATCAAATGTTGAAGGAGTATATACTTTAATTACATCTCTTTTTACAATTCCTATTGCTTCAGAAGGGTCTTCCAATTGTTCACATATAGCTACTTTATATCCTTTCTTGATTAGCCTTGCTATATAATTATCTGCTGAATGCCAGGGCACTCCACACATAGGTACATTTTCTTCTTTATTTTTATTTCGTGATGTTAAAAGAATACTTAATTCCTTAGAAGCTATGATAGCGTCTTCATAGAACATCTCATAGAAGTCCCCCATTCTAAAGAAAAGGACTGCGTCGGGATAATTCCTTTTAATCTTAAAGTATTGCTTTAATAAAGGTGTTTCACCACTCATCATTTTATAATAATTCAATTATTGAGTATAATAAATTATGAATTTTAATACAAGATTTAATGATATGCTGACTGACTCAAATTATTTAATAGCTATTGATACATTCAGTTCAGCTGCGAGCTTTGCAATTGGCTATAAAGGAGAAATTATGGCTATACTGGGATATAATTCTAAAATTAGTCATACTCAAACTATGATAGAATCAATTGATTTTATTTTAAAAAAAGTAAATATAGATATAAATGAAATTAAAGGAATCATTGTAAATAGGGGACCGGGTTCATTTACCGGATTACGAATTTCTTTAAGCTTTGCAAAAGGATTAGCATTAGCCAATTCAGCATTTCTTATTGCGTTTGACACCTTTATTTTATATGGTTATTCGGAAGATATTCGCTCTAAATATATAGCTTCTTTAATTGATGCTGGAAGAGGTGAAATATATTGTAAGTTTTATGTAAAAGAATCAGAAAATCTTATTGAGAAAAGTGATATTTATTTGATTTTGCCAAAAGATTTATATAAACTTATTGATGTAAATATAAAAGAAGATATTTTGCTGGTTGGAAATGGTGCAATTAAATATAAAGATATTTTCAAAGAAGATGGTTTTACTAATATCCAGAGTGGGGGAAAATTTTTAGCTCCTATTATGCTAAAGTTATTTTATGAAGGAAAGGGTGAAAAAGTATCAGTAAATAATTTGGATGTTCTTTACATAAGGAAATCAGATGCAGAAATTAAAAGATTTAAATGATTTTATTTATTCAATTTCATTAAAAGATAGTGAAGTATTATTCAGGTTAATGAGGCTTGAAGATTTAGATGAAGTTATGAGAATAGAAAAGCTTTCTTTTCAAAGCCCGTGGTCAAAATTTTATTTTCTCCATGAATTAAACCTGAACCCCAATTCTTTTCTAATAACAATGATTTATAAAGATAAAAAGAAGAATTTAGAAAGGATAATGGGTTATACTGATATTTGGATTGAAAAAAATCTTTTCCATATTGCTAATATTGCTATTGATCCAAATTTCAGGAATAAAGGTTTTGGGTCATTGTTTATGAAATTTATATTTGATTTCGCTAATTCATTGCATATAAAAAAAATAAGCTTAGAAGTTAGAGTTTCAAATTTTCCTGCAATAAGATTATATAAAAAATTTAAGTTTAAAATAATGAAAGTTTTACAAGAATATTATGTAGATAATGGAGAAGATGCTTATTTGATGGAAGCGGAGGTGGGATAGAGTTTATAGAGTTTATAGAGTTTGTAGAGTTGAGAGTTCCACCATTTCTTA
>CAYREJ010000149.1:0-6301 GCA_964423235.1 uncultured Acidobacteriota bacterium
TGTTAATCAAGGTAGGAAATTGTGGAACTCTCAACTCTACAAACTCTATAAATTCTATAAACTCTATACAAACTCTATAAATTAAAATTATTGATTATTATAGATTTGTATTATAAAATATTTTATTAAAGTATAAAATTTGAAAATGTAATGGAAAGTAAAATAAGCAGTGTCAAATTAATATTAAGTGAAAAAAAAGAAATAGGGCTATTATATATTGATACAGGAAGTCTTCAAACAATTGAAGTAATATTAGGCTGGGAAGCTTTTGACAAAATTATAACTATAATTGATGCATTTATAATTGAGCATCAGAATCTTTTTAATAGATGGAGAATAAAAACATATTGGAAGACATTGAGCGATAGTTTTGTATTAATAGTGGAAGCTATGCAAGGGGAAATAATTTTAGAGAATTTAGAATTTTTAGCGACGCATTTGCAAAATGAAATAATTAATTATATAGGAAGGGTTCAGCGCAATTTACCTATCCAACCAATGGTTCAATTAGGATATTCTTTGCTTAGATATAATCCGAATATAAGGTTAGAAAGATTAATAGGAAGAGCGGTAGAGGAAGCACAAGAAGTTGCAAAGGCTTCAACTCAAAAAAGTTTAAATTTCCAGATACAAAAATTGAAAAAGATAATAGAAGAAAAAAGAATATATTTAGTTTTTCAACCGATAGTGAATCTAATTACTGGCAAATGTTTAGGCTATGAAGCTTTAGCGAGGGGTCCGAAGGGAAGTCCCTTGGAAGCACCCGAACTTCTTTTTACTTTAGCTGCTAAAGCTGGATTAATATTTCAATTAGAGAATCTTTGTCAAGAATCTTTGATAAAGCAAGCAGCGATTCCGTCAAATCAATATTTATTTGTAAATATAGAACCTTCTTTATTGGAAAAGAAAGTTTATCAAAAGTTATTATTATTTGAAAGTTCTGCATCTCTGAAAAATAAGATAGTTATTGAAATAACGGAGCGTATGGCGATTAAAGATTATCATAGTATTGATTCAATTTTGAAAGATATAAGATTAAAAGGATTTAAAATAGCAGTAGATGATGTAGGAAGTGGATATGCTTCATTAGAAAGTATTGCTTATTTTAAACCTGATTTTATTAAAATAAATAATTCTTTAATAATTGGAATCCATAAAGATTTTATAAAACAAGAAATTGCAAAGACTTTAATTGACATAGCTAAAAAGATACAGAGCAAAACCATAGCGGAAGGTATTGAGTATTCGGAGGATTTATCATATTTGCAAAAAAGCGGTGTAGATTATGGACAAGGCTTTTATTTTTCCTATCCAACAATACATCCTACACCTTTTTCTACTCCTTTCTATTGACAAGGGATAGAATTTTTGAAATAATTAATTACATATTTTTAGAGCTGAGATTCTAATAAAAAGATTGGGGTTGTTTGGCAAATGATTTATGGTATAAAGAATAAATTAAAAACTAAGTAGTAATTTTAAAATGGAAAATCACTTTCTGTTGCTTATAATTTTTATTTTCTCATTTATCTTCTCTCTTTTATGGACATATGTGATTTTGAAGCTTTCATTTAAGTTTAACTGGGTTGATACGCCGAAAAGCAATAGGTGGAATAAGAGGGTAGTAGCTAAGTATGGGGGAATTAGTATCGCCACTATTTTTTATATTTTTTCATTATTATTTCTAAATATTGATTTTAATTTAAAAATATTGATGTGTTATTGCTTGAGCTTATTTATTCTGGGTTTAGTAGATGATATTATTTCTTTGAAGCCTCACATAAAATTTGCTGTTCAGATATGCGCTTCAACGATATATATTTCTTTAATTGGTCCTTTATTTCCAATTTCACAAAGTCATATTATTAATTTTGGATTGAGCTTATTTTGGTTAATAGGGATAACTAATGCTTTTAACTTATTAGATAATATGGATGGATTATCAGCAGGTATTGCTGCAATAGCTTCTATTTTTTATATTGTAATACTTTTAAGCTCTGGGAAATTCAATGAAGTCATTGCACTGATTGTTTTTTTAGGCTCATTGTTGGGATTTCTTGTATTAAACTTTAATCCTGCGAAAATATTTATGGGAGATGCAGGAAGTTATTTTATAGGTTCATTTATGGCAAGCTACATAATTTATATTAGCGCAGGATATACGGGTAGTCTTTTCTCTATATTATTTGTGCCGATATTTATTTTATTTATTCCCATAATAGATACTACTTTTGTTACATACACGAGATTAATGAGTGGAAGACCTGTGTATGAAGGAGGCATAGATCATACTTCTCATAGATTAGTCTTTATGGGACTTTCTGAAAAGAAAGCCGTTTTATTTCTCTATGCTTTAGCAGCCGCTTCCGGATTATTAGCAATTTTTATCAGATATTATGTTTATCCTTTAGGTTTTATTATAATACCATTGTTTATGATATTTATAGGGATTTTAGGTTCTTTTTTAAGTAATGTAAAAATTAATATTCAAGAGAATGGAGAAGCAAAGAATTTTGCTACCATAGTTTTCAAATTTACCTATAAAAGAAAAATTTTTGAAATATGTATGGATGTTGTATTTATAGTGGTTTCATTGGTATCGGCGTTTATATTAAGATTTGAAGAAATTTCCGATGATAACTTTTTGCGATTTTTAGAAGCTCTACCTATTTTTATTATTTTGCAAATTATGAGTAATTATATTTTTGGAATTTATGAAGGGATATGGAAATATACAAGCATAAGAGAATTAATCCAGTATTTAAAAGCTTCATTTTCAGCTTCAGCGGCTTCTATGCTTATTCTCTTATATATTTATAGATTTTATGGACATTCGCGTTCAGTATATATAATTTATGGAATTCTTTATTTTATATTCTTGTCTGCTTCAAGAGTCTCATTTAAAATTTTTCAATCCTGGTTTCAAAGACATTCTTTAAAGGGGAATAATGCTTTGCTTTATGGAGCTGGAGACGCAGGGGAATTAGCTATTCGGGAGATACTTAATAATCCTAAGATAAATTTAAAACCTATTGGATTTATTGATGATGATCCATTAAAGAAGAATATGAAGATTCATGGATTTAAAGTTTTAGGAAGCGGAAAAGACATAGAGAGGCTGATAAAAGAATATGGTGTAAAGGCTTTAATTATAACGCCTCAGAGGTTGAATGGGGACTTTATAGAGAAGATAGGTGAAATTTGCAATAAACATGATTGTAAGATAATGAATGTAGTGATTAAATTTGATTTACAAGAATACAAAGAAGGAGATGTGCGATGATAATATTGGGGATTAATGCATATCATGGAGATGCTTCAGCAGCTATTGTTATTGATGGAAAACTTGTAGCTGCTGCTGAAGAAGAGCGTTTCAATAGGATAAAGCATTCGGCAGGGTTTCCTGTTAAAGCAATTGAATATTGTTTAAAAGAAGCTTCTGCAACACTGAAAGATGTTGATCATATTGCAATTTCTCGTAAGCCGAGTGCTAATCTTCATAGAAAGATAACATTTATGCTTTTAAAGGGAAGTATCCTTAATAAGATGCTAAAGCAGAGGTTAGCGAATGCAGCAAAAATATTAGATATAAAAAATATAATTGCAGAGAATTTTCATATTCCAATAAAAGAGATAAGAGCAACTATTCATCGTGTAGAACATCATTTAGCGCATGCGGCTAGCGCATTTTATGTTTCTCCTTTTGAAGAAGCTACGATAATAACTATTGATGGATTTGGAGATTTTTGCTCAACGACAATTGGGTACGGGAAAGATAAAAAGATATTTTTGGAGGAAAAGATAATTTTTCCTCATTCTTTGGGAATATTTTATACTGCCTTTTGTCAATTTCTTGGTTTTAGAAAATATGGGGATGAAGGAAAAGTTATGGGATTAGCTCCATATGGGGAGCCGACATTTTTTGATAAGATGAGAGATATTTTATTGAGCAGAGAGAATTCTTTTGAACTTAATTTAGAATATTTTATTCATCATAGCGATGGAGTAGATATGACTTGGGAGAGTGGCTCTCCTCAGATATCAACTATATTTTCCAATAAATTCATAAAAGAATTTGGAAAGCCTCGGGAGCCTAATGAGCCTTTACTTGATCACCATAAAAATATAGCAGCTTCTATGCAATTAGCTTTAGAGGAAGCAGCTTTTTCTATAATAAGATATGCAATTAAGAAAAGGGGTATTAAGAATTTATCCTTAGCAGGTGGAGTTGCCTTTAATAGTGTGATGAATGGTAAGATAAAGGATAAAGCTGAAGTAGAGAAATTATTTATTCAACCTGCTGCAGGAGATGCTGGAACAGCGGTTGGTGCTGCTTTTTATGTTTATCATCATATCCTTGGTCAGGAAAGAAATTATTTGATGAAAAATGCTTATACTGGTCCTTCTTATAGTGAAGCAGAAATAAAGAAAGTTTTAGATGCATATAATATGAAATATGAATATGTAAAAGAGGCATCTGTTTTAGCGGCAAAATTAATAGCAGAAGGGAAAATTATAGGATGGTTTCAGGGAAGGATGGAATTTGGTCCGAGAGCTCTCGGCAACAGAAGTATTTTAGCAGACCCTCGGAAAGCAGAGATAAAAGATATACTCAATGCAAGAATAAAGCATAGGGAAAGTTTTAGACCTTTTGCTCCTTCTATCTTATATGAGCATACAGAAAAATATTTTGAAAAAAGTGATGAATCCCCTTTTATGCTTTTAGTGCATCCTATTAGGTATGAAAAAAGAAAGGAGATCCCAGCGATTACGCATGTTGATGGAACAGGTAGATTGCAAACTGTTAAGAAAGAGGATAATCCACAATATTATGAGTTAATAGAAAATTTCTATAAAATAACTGGTGTCCCAGTGGTTCTAAATACATCTTTTAATGAAAATGAACCGATTGTTTGCTCTCCAGAAGACGCTATTAAATGTTTCAACACAACTCATATGGATGCATTATTTTTATCTAATTTCTTTATAAAAAAAGAAGAAATATGAAAAAAAAGAAAATAATTTTTGAAATTACTAAGCAACCTATTGACAGGTGAAAATATGTATAATAAAATTATATATTTATTAAAAAATAAAGGAGGAAAAATGTTAAGGCGGGTGATTATTTTATCATTAATAATGGCAATGGCGGAGATAGTTTTAGCTGTTGATGAGCAAGGAATATTTTTAGGTCCATTTATTTTCAAACCTAATTTTTCTTTGCTTTATGAACACACTGATAATTTGTTCCTTCAGGGTGAAAAGGGGTTTGTAGATAATTTATGGATTATTAGACCTCAATTCCAATTAGTTTATCCCTTTTTAGAAAGTAATATAGAAATAACATATGTTCCGATATGGCGAGATTATGAAAAATATGAGCTTAAACATAAGTTTAGTCATTTCTTAACCTTTCAAAGCAATATCCTTCAATCTTCTGGATTGAATATTAAATTAATAGATAGGTTTGTAAGAGGGTATCTTGAAGTAAGCGAAATTGAACCTCAAAGAGAAGTTGTATGGGGAACTAATAGATTTAATAAAAATTTGTTTTCCGCTTTATTTAATTATGATTTTAGTGAAAGATTAACTACAAGCTTTGGGGGCGATTTTAATTGGGTAAAGTTTATAGATAGAGAAGAACCAATGTTCTTTTTTGATTATAACACTCTGTCGTTATCCGGTTCACTGGGATACAAAACAAGTCCATTAACATCTATATTTGTAAGATATGTATTTTTTGCTAATGATGCTGAAAAGAGGTTTGATACCAGAGATTTTAATGCTCATCAATTACTTTTTGGAATTGACTCCGAAGCTACCCCCCGATTGAAAGGTGGCTTTAGTTTAGGCTTTGAAAGAAAGGATTTTAAAAATATTGATTTAAGCATAAATAATTTTGTATTATCTGCAAGTATTGCTTATGAAATTAGTGAAAGCACGAGATTAATGCTAAATGCTAATAGGGGTACTTATCAATCTGCTTATTTTACGGCTACTTATTTTAAAGCAACCAGTGCTTACCTTTCTTTAACTCGGCAATTTACTGAAAGATTTAGCGGCACCATAGGTGGTTATATTCAACAAAATGGTTACCCACAGCTTGAGACAATAGAAAGAAAAGATAATATCTATGGATTCAATGCTGAAGTCGGATATATCTTTTCTTCTCTTGCAGTAGTGCATTTTAATTATAAATATGAAAATAGAAATTCTAATGATAAAAAATTTGATTATACTCAAAATAGATTAGTATTTGATTTGCAATTAGGTTGGTAATCAAAAAAAGAAGAATTTAAAG
>CAYREJ010000150.1:0-6292 GCA_964423235.1 uncultured Acidobacteriota bacterium
CACTCTCACTCTCACTTATTTCTTACCTTTTTTAACCACAAAGGACACAAAGTTAACACAAAGCACACAAAGTTTTTTCTATAAAATATATCTTTCTTTGTGATCTTTGTGGTTTATAATTTTTTTCCATTGGCTTTTAGGATTTGGAAAAAACTAACTATTCACAACTATTATATTTACTGCCGGAGTGCCTATTCGCCGATTCACCGCTTCCCCTTATTCTTCCATTTTGATTTATGATAAGCAGAAGCAAATTCTTTCCTATAATCAGCTGCTTCTATACGAATTATCTGACACATTTCATATAATCTTGATGTTACTTGATAGCCTATTCTATCAGATAAGTGGTCAAAAAAATTATCTACATCATAGTTACTTTGCGGAACATTAGTAGTTAAAAGAAGTATAGTCTTTTCATTATATAAACTTTTTATAACAAAACTTAAAATATCCAATACCCAATCTGTTACTCTTTGACAAGCAAAATCATCAATCAATAAAAGAGGTGTATGAAATATTGAAGTTAGAATATCTGACTCAGTTGTTTTAGAAACAATATTATAGCTTGACCGAATTTGCATTAATAATTGACTAAAATCACAAAATTTAGCCTCCATTCCTTTTTCTATTATAGCATTCAATATCCCAGTTGCTAAATGAGTTTTTCCTACTCCACAAGGTCCAATAAAAAATAATCCAGCCTCTACATCGGGATAATCTTCAACAAAATTTAATGCAATCTTTTTTGCCACTACCTGATCTTTTGCTATTGCTTTAAAATTATTTAAAGTACAGTTCTTATATCTCGCAGGTATTCCAGCATTCTCTTTTAATCTTTCTATTTCCTCCGCTTCATAACATTTGCATCTTACTGCTACTGAACTGCCATTAACTTCTTTGAGGATCCATCCTGCTCCATTGCATATATTGCATCTTTCCATTTTCATTCTTCTTTAAATATTCTTAATTCCATAATTTATAGTTTTTATAGTTAAAATTCCTGTCATTGTATTAGCAATAACAGTCCTTCCATAATTTTCACCTACATCTTCCGCTAATATAGGTATCCCTTCTTCTTTTAATTTTAACTTAACAGCTTGAATATTTTTAGCTCCAATAGGTTCTTTCTCCGGTTTCATAAAAAATTGAAACATATGAGCGCCACCAGCTAATTTAGCAATCAAATTATTTTTCCTAACGCCTAAACCAACTAATTCTTTAATCATCATTTCAATAATATTATCCGAATATTTTATAGGATTGGATGGTAAGTCATCATTAGATTTACCGGGTAACAATATATGTCCCATCCCTCCTATTTTATTATTTTTATCATAAAGAAATACAGCTACACACGACCCTAATCCATATGCAATTAATAAAGAATTATTTGCAACTTTATAAGTTCCTATTTCAATCTTTAATTCGTTCATTGGATAGCCTTTAAAAAAACTTTCATGGAGCTTGGATCAGGTAATAAAAAAAAATGACCTTTTATATTACTTTCCGCAGAAGAAAAAAGAGTTTCAATTAAAAGAGCAACATTACCAATTTTCCCCAATTCAATAAGAATATAATCAATAACGGCTCCTGCCATATCACAAGAGAATCCCGGAACCGATGGTATTATTACAATATTAAGCAACCTTGCAATTGCATTCAAGTATGAAGCTGATAAAATATTCCCTAATTCTTTTAATGCAGAAATTTCTCTTTCATTAAGTATAGCTAATGAATCGTATTTCTTATCTCCTAAAAGCATGCATAATAGAGAAGAAGCACTTTCAATAGGAAAAAGAATTAAAATGCTGCCGGTAGCATCTCCATATATTTTTAAAAATAAGCCCATTACTAATCTTTCTGCTCCACCAATTGCATCAGGTACTTCTGAAATTGGTATCACATTTACTCTCGGAACTTCTAAATATATCTTATGCCCTATCATTTGATACAATGCCGTCGTTGCATGACCCGCCCCAATCGTCGCTAACTCTTTTAATAAATCTAATTGCTTGAATGATAAATTCTCAAAACAATATTCATCTAAACTTACTTTATTCATTTTTTCATTCCTTAATAAATTAAGATTTTTGACATATCTAAAACAGGTAGCATATTCCCTTTACTTACTACTGCAACCCCTTGATAATAAGGGAGCCTCTCTAAAGGATTATTTAAAGGCTTTATAATTAATTTTCTTTGTTCAAGTATCTACTATTATACCCTTCAATTTATCTTTTATTTCTGAAGCCAAAATAAAATAATCTTCATTAGAAGAATTATTTGGCAATTCTAATATTTTATAAAGATATTTTAAAAATACAGGCTTTTCCTCTAACATAGCCACCGGTTCAGATTGAATATAATGCAAATCTCTTTTTGAAATTTTAAAAGCTTTATATACTTGAGACATCGGAAAAGCAAATTTATAATTGCTGCATTCTACTACGAAAGCTTCTATCATACTAATAGCTAAGGGAATGGTGAGAGTAATTTTTGTTCCCACCTTAGCTCTGGTCTCAATCTTAATACTACCACCGAGTGCTTCTACTTTAGCTTTGACAATATCCATTCCAAAGCCTCTTCCGGAAATTTCACTAATCGTTGAAGATGTAGAGAAACCCGGTAAAGTTATAAAATTCAAAATCTCTTCAGTAGACATCTGCTGAGCCTTTTGAGTAGAAATTAATCCTTTATTTACTGCAACTTCCAAAATTCTTTTAAGATTCATACCCCTTCCATCATCTATAATCACTATTTTAATATTACCGGATTCCCTCGTTGCATTAAGAGATATAATTCCTTCTTCTCTTTTCCCCAACTCTAATCTTTCTTGAGGCTTTTCTATGCCATGATCAACCGCATTTCTTATAATATGAACAAGTGGGTCCGCTAAATTCTCTATTATTGTCTTGTCTATAAGTATCTCTTCTCCTTTAGTAATAAATTTCACTTTTTTCCCTTCCTTCTCAGCAATCTCTCTTATCATTCTCGGAAAATTCCTAATAATAGTCCCCAATGGTAATAATCTTAATTTTGAAATCCCATTGAATAATTGCGAAATCAATACATTAAATTCAGTAGATGTTTTCAATAAAACTGAGGGAAGTTCTCCTTTATATTCTTGCAGCTCTTCATTTAGAATAAATAATTCTGATACTATATTATGAATGTTATCTAATTCCGTTGCATCAATTTTTAAATAAGCAGGCAAAAATTTGCTTTCTTTTTCCTCCAATAATTCTAATTCTTCTTTTTCTTCAATTTCTAAAGGATGTACACTGCAATTAACTACATCATTAATTTCCTTTATTCCTTTTTCAATTTCATCTTTAATTAAAGATGTTGAATATTCCGCTGTTAAATGAAAACAAGCTTTACCTTTAGCTATCTCTTCTAAAGAAGGTTCAAGTTTCATTACCGCTCCCGTTGAACTTAATTTATTATAAATAACCATAGCTCTGGCTGCTGGAAAGGTCGAATCCGGTGATATGCTTACTTCTATTTTATATCTAAATTGATATGAAGTCCCTATCTCTTCCTGATGCATCTGAGGAACTTCTTTTTTTATCTCAACAGTTGATCCCTTGCTTAGAGAATTTAATTTTTCAATTATTTCATTAAAAGAAGGTAGCTCCTGCTTCTTTTGACTTAATTCTACTCCTTTCTTAATTCCATCTAAACTCTCTAAAATCAAGTTAAGAATACTTTGCCCAAATTTAATCTTCCCTTTTTTAATAAGTTCAAAAATATCTTCTAAAGAATGCGAAATATTTTTTAAGCTCTCAAAGCCCATAGCCGCTGACATACCTTTAATAGAATGAGCACATCTATAAAGTTCATTTAATATCTTTTCATCACTGGGATTCTTTTCTAAATTGAGAATATAATTATTCATTAATTGAATATATTCAGTAGCTTCTTCTACATATAGTTTTAAATACTTATCTGCTTCCATATAATTTAAGGCATTTTTATAACTTGATCTAAAACTTTTAAAACTTTTTCAGGCGAAAATGGCTTCACAATAAAATCTCTGGCACCAGCTGCTATTGATTCAATCACTAAAGGCTCTTGACCCAAAGCACTCACCATTACAATTTTTGCTGAAGGATTAATTTTTAAAATTTCTTTAGTAGCCTCTATTCCATCCATAACAGGCATAACTATATCCATAGTAACTATATCCGGCTTTTTCTCTTTGTAAACCTCCACAGCTTCCTTTCCATCTGCCGCTTCCCCTACTACTTCAAATTTTCCAGAATTATTTAAAATATCCTTAATCATCGACCTCATAAACATAGCATCATCTACTATTAAAACTTTTATGCTCACAAATTTACCTGGCTCTCAAATATTAAATTTTTTGGGCAGCAAATCTACCAAATCCCCTACACAAATGCCCCACCAACCAGGATTGTACACCTCCTTTCTCTTTATTTCTTTTTTTGTTCTATGCATAAATCTCAAATTCCTTTCTTAAATATTTTTGCACCTCTTCCGTTATATAACTATATAGCTTATTAATTGAAATTATATAAATTAAATTATCAAGTATCAATTCCCCTGATAAAATAGAACTGCCAACTAAATTCATTCTTTCTTCTGAAATAGGTCTTATCTGAACCGTATCTATCATTAAAATCTCTATATCTCTATTGATTATTACACCAATATGAGACATGCTTTTTTGCAAAATAGAAACATAAAATACTTTAGGCACTTCTTTATTTAAAATGAATGGCAAATTAATGAGAGTAATAATTTTACCTCTATGATTAGCTATTCCATAAATGCATAATGGGGTCTTAGGTAGTTTTAAAATATTCTCTAATACTATCGTTTCTTCTAAATCATTAGAAAAGAAAGCATAACTTTCTTTTTCTAATTCGAATTTAAATAATATATTATTGGATTGAGTATTCATCTTAATAAATAAATAATTCCGTAAGAGATTTTAATTTATCAGAAGTTTTGCTTAATTCTTGAGCTGAGGAAGCTAATTCAGCCATTGCAGCAGTTTGCTGTTGAGTAGCTGCTGAAACCTCTTGTGTATTGGCAGCATTATTTTCAGCTATCTTATTAATTTCTTCAACTACCCTTACTACTTCTTCAGCTGATTCCATTATAGTTTTGGTTAAATTAGTAATTTCATTAATATTGTCAGTAGTATTAAATATCGCTTTTAATATATCTTCAAAAGCATTATGCGCTTGATTAGCTAAATTAACACTCAATTGGGTCAAGTGAATGTTTTGATCCATAAAATTTGATAATTCTGAAGCCGAAGCTGAAATTTCTTCTGATAGCTTTGAAATTTTATCAGAAAATATCTTTGTATTATCTGAAAGTTTTCTAATTTCTTCAGCAACAACAGCAAACCCTCTTCCATAATCTCCAGCTCTTGCAGCTTCAATGGTTGCATTCAAAGCAAGTAAATGAGTTTGTTGAGAAATATTATTAATAGCTTTTACAAAGTCGCTTATCTGTGTTGCCTTCTTTCCAAATTCCTTAACAAATTCAGAATATCTCAAGGTAGTTTTGCTAACTTCATTAGCTTTCTCTGTAGATTGGGCAATAGTATCTTGTCCGGTTGTTGCTTTTTCTTTAGTCAAAGCCGCTATCTTCCTTGATGACTCTATTTTCTGACTTATTTCCTCAATAGAAATAGCTACTCTTTTGATGGCATCAAAACTTTTATTTACCATCTCGGCTTGCATTTCTGCTCCCTTTGCAATTTGCTGAATCGAAGCTGCAATCTCTTCTGTTGATGCATTCATTTCTTGCGAAGTAGATGATAAATTTAATGCAGAATTATAAATATTATCAGATACTGCCTTTACTTCTTTTAATAACATCGCTAATTTATCAGTCATAATCTTAAAAGAAACAGCCAGTTGCCCTATTTCATCCCTACTTTTGCTTTCAATCGCAATCCTTAAATCACCTTCAGATATTTTCTTGGTTGCTTCAGCCATCTGCTTTACTCGCTTAGTTATTAAAAATCTTGCCGCCGCTATACCAAAAACTCCCCCTATTACAATAGCTAAAGCAGGCACCAAAATCTCTTTCAAAAACGGAAAATGCACTTTTGTCAATACAGGATTTAATCCATAACTCAATATAGCAACTAAAAAATAACTTAATGCTAATTTTGAATTTAGATCCATAAATCCTCCCTTAATTCCATCCTTTTATTTCTTTCTATAAATCTTTAATTTCCTTGATAATATCTCCCATCCTTCTTTATATTTGGGATGTAAATTTTCAGTAAGTCCTAATATTAATAATC
>CAYREJ010000151.1:0-6268 GCA_964423235.1 uncultured Acidobacteriota bacterium
TTGGGAATTAGGAATTGGGAATTAGGAATTAGAGGCAAGTGAAAGCATAAGCCATAAAGGTAAGAAATTGTGGAACTCTATAAACTCTCAACTCTAAAAACTCTATAAACTCTATCTATTGAAGTATGAATTGAAGTATTGTAATATAATAAATTGATAATGAAAGATGAAAGAAAAGAGAAAGTTCATTAAAAAGCTAATGATAATTTCTGCATATATAATTGTTGTAGCGATAGGAAGTAGTGCTGCTGTAATAATATCTGAATTAGAAGAGATGCCGGATGTAAAAAGTTTAGAGAGATATAAGCCTATACTTCCTGCTCAAGTATACGATGCAGATAATAAATTAATACATGAGTTTGCAGTAGAGAAGAGAGTTTTAGTAAAATTTCAAGATATTCCGAAGATAGTTCAGGATGCTATTATAGCAGCTGAAGATGCTCATTTTTGGCAACATACCGGAATATATCCTATTGCCATAATTAGAGCTTTTATATCTAATTTAAGAGCAGGTAGAATAGTTCAAGGTGGAAGCACTATAACACAGCAGTTAGCAAAATTATTATTTCTGACTCCTGAAAGAACATTTAAAAGAAAAATGAAAGAAGCACTTTTGGCTATTCAAATCGAACATAATTATTCAAAAGAAGAAATCTTAACTTTATATTGTAATCAAATTTATTTTGGTCATGGAATATATGGAATAGAAGCAGCTGCTAATTTCTTCTTTGGTAAACATTTGAATCAGTTAAAATTAGAGGAAGCAGCTTTGTTAGCAGGTATTCCTAAAGCAGCAGGTGAATATTCTCCTTTGCTGAATTATAAAAATGCTTTAGAAAGAAGGAATTATGTGCTTAGAAGAATGTATGAGGAAAATTTTATTACGGAGAAAGAAGCTAAGGAGGCGATGGCGGAACCAATAAAATTAGCTAATAAATCAGAAGATGTTGAATTTGCAGCTTTTTTTATTGAAGAGGTAAGAAAATACATAGAAAGAAAATATGGCTATGAAGGTTTATATACAGCAGGTTTAAAGGTTTACACTACTTTGGATTCTAAAATGCAAATGCTTGCTGAGGAAGCATTACGAAAGGGCTTACATAATTTAGCAAAGAAGCAAAAATTTAATAAAAATTTAATGCATATTTCTTTTTCTAAAAGTTCAGAGCTTGAGTATGTAAGTTTTAAAGAATGGCAGAATATGAAGGAAGGGAAGATTTTGCCGGGTGTAATTATTGAAGTTTCTTCGGAAGAAGCAATAGCTAAGATAGATCAATATAAATGCTATATGAATTTTAAATCTTGGGAATGGACAAATATAAAGAAGGCAACTGAATTATTTAAAGTAGGAGATGTTCCTTTATTAAGAATTGATAGCATAGATAATGAAAAGAATCTTATAACATGCGAGTTAGAGCAGGAACCGCCTTTTGAAGGGGCTATTTTTGTAATGGAAATAGGAACAGGAAGGATAAAAGCGATGGTAGGAGGGTATAGTTTTAGAAGGTCAAAATTCAATAGGACTACTCAAGCTTTACGGCAACCGGGGTCAGCATTTAAGCCGATAATATTTGCTGCTGCTTTTGAAAAAGGATTTACGCCTGCTGACATTATTGAAGATGCGCCAATTACTTTTGTAAATCCTTATACTCATCAAGTATGGTCTCCAGGGAATTATACAGGAGACTTTTTAGGTTTTATAACTTTACGAAGGGCATTAGAATTATCACGGAATACTACCTCAGTGCGTCTTTTAAATAAAATAGGAGTGAAAAGCTTAATTGATATGGCGAAGAGATTAGGAATTCAATCTCCAATTCAACCTTACTTATCATCAGCTTTAGGAGCTTCTGATGTTACTCTTTATGAGTTGGTTTCAGCTTATTCTGTATTTGCAAATCAGGGAATATATGTGGAACCTTATTTTATTACGAAAATAATTGATGCTGATGGAAATGTTTTGGAAGAGCATCATCCCTTTTTGCGAGAGGCTTTAAGCGCTGAAGTAGCCTATTTAGTTACTGATGTCTTAAAAGGAGTTATTGAAAGGGGAACAGCTGTAAAAGCGAAGTCATTAAATAGAATCTTAGCTGGAAAAACAGGGACTACTGATGATTTTACTGATGCTTGGTTTATCGGATATAGTCCAAGTTTGATTGCTGGTGTCTGGGTAGGTTATGATGAGAAAAAATCATTAGGGAAAAATCAAATTGGGGGTAGAGTTGCTTTGCCAATATGGATTGATTTTATGAAAGAAGCTTTAAAGGATAAGCCGAATGAGGATTTTTCTGTTCCTGCAAATATAGAATTTATTCCTATTGATAGGATAACAGGCTTAAGAGCTTCTGTTGGGTGTCCCAGCGTTATTTTGGAAGCTTTTATAAAAGGAACTGCTCCTATTTCTCATTGCTCAGCCGGTAATCATACTGAAATTCAGCCTCGTGGTTTAGATTAATTAATGAATGAAAATTCAACTCGGTATTGATAATTTTTTATCTAATTATATTAAAGATTACTATCACAAAAAAATAGGCTTAGTAGCCAATCAAGCTTCTATTAATTCAAATCTAATTCATTCAATTCATTTACTTAAAGGAATTAAAAATTGCCAGTTTAAGATTCTTTTTGTTCCCGAACATGGTTTATATGGCATAAAAGAATATATGGAGACAGTTGATTCTTATTATGACAAATATTTAGATTTAGAAGTAATAAGCTTATATGGAGAAGATTTAAAAAGAGCTGTTGAAAAATTTAAAGAAATAGAGCTACTGATTTTTGATTTACAAGATGTAGGAATAAGATATTATACATATATATCAACTTTATCATTTTGTATGGAGATATGTTCAGAATTAGATATTCCATTTATTGTTCTTGATCGTCCTAATCCATTAAGCGGTTCAGTAATTCAGGGAAATTTATTAGAAATAGGCTTTGAATCATTCGTGGGCAAATTCCCTTTACCAGTGAGACATGGTTTAACAATAGGAGAAATTGCATTATTCATTAAAGATTACTTGAATTTTAAAATTGAATTAAAAGTTATTCCAATGAAAAAATGGAAGAGGGAGATGTATTGGGATGATACAGGATTATACTGGATTCAATCATCTCCAAATATTCCTAATTGGAAGACAGCTATTTTTTACTCAGGCACTTGCTTGTTCGAAGGAACTAATATCTCCGAAGGAAGGGGAACTACCAAACCCTTTGAAATTTTTGGTGCTCCATGGATTGAACCTTATAGCCTTGCTGAAACTTTTAATAAATTCAATTTCCCTTTTATAAAATTTCTTCCTATTTATTTTGTTCCTAAATTTGATAAGTATGCAGGTGAAGTTTGTTCCGGATTGCAAATAATAGTTCTTCATCCTAAAGCTGATACCTATTCAGCAATACTTCATATTATAAATTATCTATACAAAACTTATCCGGGATATTTTAAATGGCGCCAACCCCCGTATGAATTTTGTGCCGAGCAATTGCCTTTTGACTTGCTAACTGGAACTAATAAAATAAGAAAAGCCATTGAATCAAATGAAGATTTGTATTACTTATTGAAGCAAGAATATAAAAAAATAAGAATTTTCAAGGAAAAAATATCTTCCTTCCGCCTTTATAAATAACTTCACTTTTTCATCCACTCACCGACTTCTATTGCTTCAACCATATGATCCTTGTATCCTTTCATAGATTTAGCTTTAAGAAGTGAATTAAGTATTGCTTCTTCCGTTGCTTCAATAGTAGCCTGGAAAAGTGGATTCATTGCATCATTGGATAACAGATGGTTTACTTTATATTCTTCTTTTTCATTATGATAAATCCTAAGATTTTTATTTGTAGAGAATGCAATAGCATAATCGCCGCTGCCGTTACTCATGAAAGAACCTGTTTTACCTAAAGCTAAAATAGCTCTTTTTGCCAGTCTATACAAATTTCTATGCTCTAAAGGAGCATCGGTTGCGATGACAATTATGCAGGAACCTTCCTGCTGAATTTCTTTTTTAAAGGGATAATTAATTAGAGTTTTCCAAAGAGGCTTTCCATTGATTGTTAATAAGCCATTATAATTGGTTTGGACTAGGACACCAATAGTATACCCTCCTAATTTTTTAGGCAAAATTCGGGAAGAAGTTCCTATACCTCCTTTAAATCCGAAGCAAACTGTTCCTGTGCCTGCTCCAACTGAACCTTCTTCAACATGATCTCCCTTAGCATTTACTATCGCATCTATAACATCTTCTTTATGAACAGATGGCTTTTGGATATTATTAAGATAACTGTCATTTGTTTCTGCCACTACTGGATTAATTGAATAGACTTCTTTATTCTCCGGAAGAGAAAGTATGTAATCTTTCACAGCATCAGCAGCAATCCAGACTGAAAGAGTATTTGTTAATACAATGGGAGTTTCAATATTTCCAAGCTCATTGACTTGGGTATATCCTATTAGTTTACCAAAGCCATTCCCTACATATATGGCAGCAGGGACTTTCTCTTGAAATATATTCCCCGGATGAGGAAGAATGACAGTAACTCCAGTTCTAATATCTTCTCCTTTTATAATTGTCTTATGACCAACTCTGACACCTTCTACATCTGTTATAGCATCGTATTTCCCCGGTTTGAAAATTCCTACCACTATCCCCAATTCCCTTGCCCTATATCTGAAATCCGATTCTTCTCCTTTAACAATTAAAAAAAAAGATAATAAAAATACAAAAATAATAATTTTTAATAAATATGTATTCATTTCTTTTGGCGAAAATTTTAAAGAGATTTTTGAAAAAATTAACCGGTCTTCCTTAATTCTAAAAGTACTTGCTTTGCTATTGCTTTAAGACTTTCAAAAACTCCTATCCCTTTTATTGCAACCCCTTCAAAAACTGGCTCGCCTTTCCTCTGTAGTTTTTTTATCATTTCATCCACCGGAACTATATTCGGTAAGTCCCTCTTATTTAATTGAAGAACATACGGTAAGTTCCTTAAATCATATCCTTGTTCCTTTAAATTTACCTCAAGATTATAAACACTTTCTTCATTAGCTTCCATTCTTTCAATCTGAGAATCTGCTACGAATACAACACCATCAACTCCCTTGAGAATTAATTTCCTGCTGGCATCATAAAAAACTTGTCCGGGCACAGTATATAAATGAAAACGAATCTTAAAGCCCCGCACCGTTCCTAAATCTAAAGGTAAAAAATCAAAAAATAAAGTTCTATCTGTTTCCGTAGCTAATGAAATTAATTTACCTTTAGTATTAGGATTTGTCTTGTCATATATGAATTGGATATTTGTAGTCTTACCTCCTAACCCCGGCCCGTAATATACTATCTTACAATTTATTTCTCTTGCAGCATAATTTATGAAAGTCATTTTTTAACAATACCTTCAAAAAATCATTCGCTAAAGAGGGAATCAATATCTTCGTCGGTAATTTCTGCAAAAGGAGATTCAAAGCCTGCACCCATTGCTTCCTTCTCTTTTTCTAATTTTTCCATAATTCTATTAAATACAGCTTCTAATTCTCCAGTAGCTTTTTTGACTCTTAATCTCACTAATCCTAAAGATGAATGATTGTCAAAAATAACTACTAAAATTATCCTGTTTCCCACTAAAGAAATATGTATGTTATCTTTTGAACCTTCATGAAATAAAACTCTAAATTCAGGCTCGCCGATTAATTTAGCTAATCCATCAGTGGCAGCTACATTTCCTGCTGTTAAGGAAGCTAATGATGTAGTATCAACATTTTCTAAATCTCCATGATAAGCTATCTGAGAACCATTTTTATCTACTAAAAATACCATCTTTGCATTCGCATCATCTTTGAGTTTTGAAAGTATAAATTTTATTTGTTGAAATTCCTCTTCATACATTACAAAGTCTGCCATATCTTTTCCTCAATATAGAATAAATTACCTTTTTACCTCCTTTATTTCTATAAAATTTTTATATAAAATTATTAATTTCATCTTTCTATGCCCTACGGATAATTTTTTAATATATCATTATATATAATTATCAACCATTTTGCAATAATAGAGTGTATAGAGTTTATAGAGTTTGTAGAGTTGAGAGTTCCTCAATTTATTACCTTTTTACCATTAGATTATAAATAATTGTAGAACTCTATAAACTCTATACATTATTATCTATGGTTTCTTTTTTCACAGGCAAGAATGCCTATGCTACTTGCCAGAAAAAAATCTTTGCGAGCTTTGCGTCTTTGCGTGAAATAATAATTTTAATATGCACGCAA
>CAYREJ010000152.1:0-6249 GCA_964423235.1 uncultured Acidobacteriota bacterium
AAACTTTGTGTGCTTTGTGATAACTTTGTGTCCTTTGTGGTTAAAAAATCTAAGCTATAAATGAATAAGGTAGTCTTAAAGCAATAATTTTGAAGAAAACTGACCAGTTGCTATGAAAATGCATTTTTAGCTGCACTTATTCATAATTATCCAAGACCTTAGGTAAATAAAGGGAAAATTTTTGGAAAAGAAGAATTTATAATTCCCATGGGAGTATAGTCGGTAAGAGTCAATTTCTTCTCTGTGTCCTCTGTGTCTCTGTGGTGAATTTATTAATTAAAGTATAATCGAATTTATATTTCATTACAGAAGCACCATATACTATTATACATTTTCATTAGCGGGGATGAAAAATTTTTTAATGAAGGATTATGATAACAATAATGTGAAAAGGTTATTTTTGGTGGAACTCTATAAACTCTCAACTCTATAAACTCTATAAACTATTTTTATTGTTTTCGTGGTAAAATATAGGTGGCAAATTTTGCAGTAAGCTGCAGGAGGCTTTATAATGGCAAGTTGCCTGATAATAGATGATGAAGAAGAAGTTAGATGGATTTTAAAAAAGCTACTTGAAAAAAATGGCTTCCAAGCATTAGAAGCAAAATCAGGAAAAGAAGCTATTGAAATTATTCAAAAAGCTTTTATTGACATTGCTTTACTTGATCTTAAAATGCCGGAGATGTCCGGTATGGAGGCTTTAGATCATATCTTAAGCATAGACCCGGAGATAAAAATTATTGTATTAACTGCTTTGAATGATGTTCGTTTAGCAGTAGAAGCAATTAAAAAAGGAGCTTATGATTATTTTGTAAAGCCTATTGATAATGAAGAATTATTAATAGCTTTGAACAAAGCCTTAGAACATAAAAAGATTAAAGAAGAAGTTGAATATCTTAAAGAAGAATTTTTAAAAGCAAAATCACAAAAAATTATTGGGGAAGAAACTTCATTAAAAGATATATTTAATCTTCTGAATCAAGTAGCTTCATCTGATATTACAATTCTCATAACAGGGGAAAGCGGAACTGGAAAGCAGTTAATCGCTGAAAGAATACATCAAATGAGTGTTAGAAATCAGCATCCTTTTGTTACGGTTGACCTTAGCATTATTCCTCAGGAATTAATTGAGAGTGAATTATTCGGCTATGAAAGAGGAGCATTTACTGGCGCTTATAAGAAAAAACCGGGTAAATTTTTTATAGCTCAAAAAGGCACTCTTTTTTTAGATGAAATAAGTAATCTCTCATTAATAACTCAAGCAAAGCTTTTAAGATTCTTAGAAACAAAATACATAGAGCCATTAGGGAGTGTTAATCCTATAAAAATGGATGTAAGAATAATAGCTGCCACTAATCAAAATTTAGCTGAATTAGTTGAAAAATCATTATTTAGAGCTGATTTATATTATAGATTAAAAGTCTTATCAATAGAATTACCCCCTCTTCGGAAAAGAAAATCAGATATTCCCACTTTGATTGATTATTTTATTAAAAATTTTAACAACGAGTATAAAAAGAATATTAAAGGATTTTCAGAAGAAGCTCTTCAACTAATTATGAATTATGACTGGCCAGGAAATATAAGAGAATTAAGAAATTGCATTCAAGCAGCTGTCTTGCTTGCTAGCGAAATTATTAAGCCGGAGAATCTCCCCTATGAACTTAAGAGCCAAATCCCAGTCCCTGCCAATATTGTTGAAAACATAAGCACTCTCAAATTAAAAGATGCTAAAGAAGAAGTATCAAATATCATAGAAAAAGAATTGATATTAAAGGCATTAAAGGAAGCTAAAGGAAATAAAAGGCTTGCAGCTCGTCTTCTGGGTATAAGTTTTAAGAATTTATATAATCTTATGCATAAACTTAATATTCCTCTTTAATGCAATTTAATGTTTTAGTGATTTGGAGATAGAAATTAACCACAAAATCGCTATAGCACTAAAAACAATAAAATAAAAATTAAGCAATTTAAGAGTAGTTAATCTAAAGAAAGTGAAAGGATTTAGTTTAGCAGAAATTTTATTATCAATTATTTTCATAGCATTTATTATTTTCTTATTAATTTTTCTATCAGGTTTAAGTATAAAGGAAAATCTTTATCAAACTAATATTCAAATTGCTACTAATTTAGCAATAGAAAAAATGGAAGAACTCAAAAAAAAAGATTTTAATGATTTAAAATCCGGTTTTGAAGAAACGATTTACGGCTATCCGGAATTTCAAAGAGAATGGATAATAGAAAGCAATCCTCAGAGACCTAATTTAAAAAAAATTGTTGTGATTATAAATTGGAAGCGAAAAACAATAAAACCAATCCATATTCAGCTTATAACATATAAAAGCATTATATAAAAATGAAAAAATCTACTCAAAAAATTAAATCTGCACGAGGTTCTATTCTTATTTTAGTAGTATTAATTTTTATGCTTGTTGCAGCTTTAAGCTTATTTATCATTGCTAACATTTTATCCAAGGAAAAAGAAAGCTTGGAATATTTGAATAAAATAAAAATTCATTATTTAGCAGAAGGAGCAAATGCAATTGCCCGTTCACATTTAATTGATGAAAACAGTTTTTTGCAATGGAAAAATATAAATAAGGAGACAATAGAAAATTTTTTTCTTTTTTCTAAGATAACTCCTTTAGATAATCATTTATGGAAGATAGAAAGTTCTGCTGAAGATATTTCCAAAAAATCCAAGGTTGAGATTATTAGCGTTGTAAGACCTGATTTTGATTATGTGCTTTTTACCCCAACGCTAATCTCTGAAGTTCCTATCAATAAATTATCCATCTTCGGTAATATTTATACAGAAGAATTCAATTCGCAAAAGCAAAAAAAATCCAATTTGCACTCTCCATCTTTAGATAAATCTTTTTATGAAGAATTACTAAATTCATCTAATGATATAATTACGCATTCTAAAATCTTACAATCCGCAAACTCTAAAGAAGAAATAAAAGGAATATTCATTTTATATGAAAATTTAAAAGTGAGAAATGTAAGATTAAATGGTTCCATAGTAGCTATAAAAGGGAACATTGAAATAAATGGAGATTCAGAAATAAAAGCAATAAAGAGATATCCAAGTTTGTTATCTTTTAATGGAGATATAATCATATCAAGCGAAAAAGGGAAAATATTTATAGATGGATTAATTTATGGGAAAAATGTCTATATAAATGGAAATATAAAAATTAAAGGAGCTGTTTTCGCTGAAAATAAAATTATAATTAAAAAATCAGAAAATCAAGAAATTAATTTAATTTTTGATGAAAGCGTTTTACAGACGAATGGTTTGCGACTGAGATGGAAAAAATTAAAGAATCTCATCTGGGAGATTAAGCAGAAATAAGAAATAATATTGAACCTAATTATGGTTTTAGATAAAATTATTCATCGCCAATGAAAACTTCTTTGAAATGCATTTTAATCTTGCTATTTTTTTTAAGTAGTTCTACCGGTCTGGGCTACGAAGTATTATGGAGTAGATGGCTAATCACAATTTTTGGCTCAAGCTCTTGGGCAATATCTACCATCCTTACTTCATTTATGTTAGGTCTCGCTTTAGGTAGCTATATTGCCAGCAAATTAAAAAAAATATCTTCTTATAACCAATTTATGCTTTATGGATTTGCTGAAGCTTCCATCGGGATATATAGTTTCTTTTTCCCTCTTCTAATTAATTTGATAAATTATCTGCAGGGACATTATGCTTTTCCTTGGATCAGCCACTATTTTTTTTACAACCTCCTAAGATTCTTCCTATCTCTCTCTATCCTTTTAATCCCAACTACACTAATGGGGGCTACTTTACCTTTTCTTGTTGGCTATATAAGTAATAGAGCTGAAAATGATAAAAAATGGTCAGGCTTCTTATATGGAGTTAATACTTTAGGTGCTTTTATAGGAACTTTTTTATCAGGTTTCTTTCTTATTCCTTCTTTAGGATTAATAAGAACTAATCTTCTCTTTGTCGTTATTAACCTTCTGGTAGCCTTTGTTTCTTTGCTATATATTAAATTAATAGAAAAAAATCTTAAGATTGTCCCCGAATATCAAATCCTATCTTCACCACAAAACAACAATATAGTGTATTCCAAATTTTATAAAGTTATCCTTTTAATTTTTTTCTTCAATGGATTATTTAATTTGGGATATGAAGTCCTTTGGACAAGAAGCTTAAATTTAATAATTGGAACTACTACTTATGCCTTCACGATTATGCTTTCAATTTTTTTATCCGGAATAGCTATTGGCAGCCTCTCCATCTCTAAATTATTAGATAAGATTAAGAACAAATTACTTTTGTTTATAATTTTTCAGTTTCTAATCACACTATGCGTAATGATTTCTCCTTTTCTTATTAATCAATCCCCTTATCTTTACTTAATAATATTGCACAATTTAGGAATGAGTTGGATTAGTTCAATTATTATCAAAATAATATTATGCATAATTCTTATATTTCCGTTGACATTTCTAATGGGGGCTGTCTTTCCTTTAGGATTCGATCTGGCTTATACAAACAGAGAAAAATTAAGAGCAGAGGTAGGCAGCCTTTACAGTATTAATACAGCAGGTGGAATCATCGGTTCTTTTTTAGCCGGCTTCTTTTTCATTCCAATAGCTGGCATTGAACTTTCTTTAAAGTTAACATCCCTGTTGCATCTTATCATTGTTATAGTATTACTTTTATCAAACAAATTCTCCAAAGAACCAATTTTGCAATATAAAAAAGCTTTCTCTGTTTCTCTTCTTATTATTATATTTCTATCCATATTAGGAAACTGGGATAAAAGAATAACAGCAAGCGGCGTGTATTTTCAACCTGAGTTATTTATTTCGCCCAAAGGCGAAATACATCTTAAGGATAAGATGAACAAAGTAAGCATTTTATTTCATTCAGAGGGGGTTTCAGCAACGGTTGATGTTTTAAAATCGCCGGGAGGGTATCAAGCTTTAACAATAGATGGGAAGCCAGTGGCAACTTCTAATTTCTACGATAAAAGAGTTCAATTGATGTTAGGTATTCTTCCGCTTTTGCTTCATCCAAATCCTGAAAATATCCTTATCATCGGATTAGGAACAGGCATGACCTCCGGAACAAGCTCCATTGATAAAAACTCAAAAGATATAAAAATCATTGAAATAAACAAAGAAGTTGTTAAAGCTTCATATCAATTCAGAAACTGGAATTTGGATGTTTTACGAAAAAAAAATGTTAGCTTATTAATTGAAGATGCTCTTCATTTTATTAAATACTCAGATAATAAATACGATATTATTACTTCTGACCCTATTCATCCTTTTGTTGCTGGTTCAGGCAATCTTTACTCTATTGAGCATTACAGCATCTCTTACGAAAAGCTTAAGGAAAATGGTATCTTTTGCCAATGGGTTCCCCTTTATCAATTAAATGCAATCGATATTAAAACGATACTAAAAACTTTTTATACTGCTTTCCCTAATGCAACCTTTTGGGTAACAGGGACTAATTTTATTCTCTGCGGGTCAAAAGGAACTTTAAAATTAAGCATCAATAAATTATATGAGAAAGCTTCTGATAGAAATTATAGAAAGATATTAAACGCTTTAGGATTTTGGATACCGGAGGAATTATTTATGGCTTATGCAGGAGAATTATCAGATTTGAAAAATTATTTTAAAGATGCTCCTATTAATAGTATTAATTACCCTTTTTTAGAATTCTCATGTCCAAAAGCTATATTTAATAAAACAGTTGCTTCAAATTTAAAAGATATTCTTGCAAGTATTTATTATAATATACCGTCTTTCATAGCTTTTGATAATAGTGATGCAGTAGCAAGATTCAATTATTTGATTCCTTGCATTGAAATTATTAAAGAAGCTTTTATAGCAGAACAATCAGGAAATATAGCTTTAGCAAGCAAGATCTTGCGCCAAGCTTATAACCAATGCCCTTATTCAGGATATGTAAGGCACTTTGCAGCTCATATCATTTTAACTGGCATAGATGAAATCCAAGAAAAAGACCTCCAAAAAGCTTATAATTTTCTATTAATAGCTAAAAAATTAGACCCCTTTAATGCTGAAATTGATAAGAAATTAGCTAAAATAGAATCAGTAATGAGGGGAAAGCAATAAGTAGTTAAATTGAAGGGTCCTTAATTTTCATTAATGCCTTAAAATAATTATAGTTTAAATAGATTCTTTATTATCTCTGCTACAACTGGATTCATAAGTGTTAAAGCTATAATAAGA
>CAYREJ010000153.1:0-6197 GCA_964423235.1 uncultured Acidobacteriota bacterium
GAGGTTTCATTAATGAGTGGAAGTGGTTCAGCTGTTTATGGCATTTTTAGGAATAAAGAAGATATTAATAGGACTTTAACTTCTTTGCAAAATTATGAAGCGGACTATTATTTAGTGCGTGTTATTAATAGAAAAGAATATTGGAAGAGAATAGATAAAGCATTGACAAAAGTTTAATAATGAATAAAATAAGCAAATTATAGGTGATGAGTGGGGCGTAGCCAAATTGGCAAGGCTTGGGACTTTGGATCCCACATGTGGAGGTTCGAGTCCTCCCGCCCCAGCCAATTTATAATGAAAAAAGAGGAGATGAGAAATTGAGAGAACCTTTAAAAATATTTTCCGGTAATTCGAATATATCATTAGCAGAGGAAATTGCTTGTCATTTAGGAATGAAGTTAGGCGAGATAGAGATTTCAAGATTTAGTGATGGAGAGATCTATACTCAAATAAAAGAAAATGTTAGAGGGACAGATGTTTTTATAATTCAATCTGTTTGTAATCCGGTGAATGATAATTTGGTAGAATTATTAATAATGATAGATAGTTTTAAGAGAGCATCTGCAGATAGAATCACTGCCGTAATTCCTTACTATGGTTATGCGCGGCAAGATAGAAAAGATAAGCCTCGTGTTCCTATATCAGCTAAATTAGTAGCTGATTTAATAACAGTAGCCGGAGCAAATAGGTTATTAGCTATGGATCTTCATGCGCAGCAGATTGTTGGTTTCTTTAATATTCAAGTGGATCACTTATTTGCTGCGCCTGTTTTGCTGGAAGAAATAGCAAGTATGAAATTAGAACCTTTAATTATAGTAGCTCCTGATGCCGGCGCTGTTGAAAGAGCCCGAGCCTTTGCAAAAAGACTTAATGCAGATTTAGCAATTATAGATAAAAGGAGAGGCGGACCAAATGCTTCGGAAGTTATGAATGTTATTGGAGATGTTAAGAATAAATATGCATTTATAGTGGATGATATGGTTGATACTGCTGGAACTTTAATTAACGCAGCTGTTGCCTTAAAAGAAAAAGGAGCAGAGAAAGTATTTGCTTCTTGCACTCACCCGGTTTTAAGTGGCTCCGCTATTGAACGAATTAATAATTCTCCCTTAGAGCTTGTAATAGTTTCTAATACCATTCCATTGACTGAAAATAAGAAGAAATGTCCTAAAATAAAAGTTAAATCAGTAGCAAAATTGTTTGCGCAAGCTATTAAAAATATTCACGAGGAAACTTCTATTAGTTCTTTATTCGTGTGAATGTAAAAAGATATTTCTTTATCAGGAATATTTAAAATAGATAAAAAGTTTTAAAGGATGATTTTAAAATTTTCAATTGCTTTAATAGCTGGTTTTCTTTCTTTTTTTTCACCTTGCGTATTGCCAATTGTTCCGGGTTATATTTCTTTCATTTCTGGAGTTAGCCTTCAAAAATTAACTGAAGAAACGGAAGAGAAAGTTTCTAAGAAAATATTCCTATCCAGTTTATTTTTTGCTTTGGGATTCTCTTTTGTTTTTGTTTTACTTGGGGCTTCAGCAAGTTTTGTGGGTTCATTTTTCAGAAGTCATATGTCTTTCCTTGTAAAGATTGCAGGGATCGGCATTATTATTCTCGGATTACATTTGGCTGGAATTTTTAAAATATCTTATCTATACAGGGAAAAAAAGATTCAAAGAAAATTTGAATCCCCCGGAATAATAACTTCATTTTTAGCTGGGTTCTTCTTTGCTTTTGGATGGACTCCTTGCATCGGTCCTGTTTTAGCTGCTATTTTGGCATTTGCCGCTATCGAAGAGAATTTATATGTTAGTATCGCTTTACTTTCATTTTATGCGCTCGGTTTGTCTATTCCTTTTTTATTAACCTCTTTTTTTATTAAAGGATTTTTAAATAAATTTAAGAATATTTCAAAACATTTAAGAAAAGCAGAAATATCATTAGGTATTATTTTAATTGTTGCCGGGACTTTAATTTTTTTTAATAAAATATATATAATTTCTTCTAAAACAAGTTTTATAAATTTGGATAGAATAATTCCTGAAAGTTGGGCAAAAAAGATAATAAATAAGGATAAGAAAGATGAAAATTATAAAAATGATAAATATAGTTTTAAATTAAAAGATATTAATGGGGGTACAATTAATTTAGAGGAAATTAAAGGTAAGATTATAATAGTAAATTTTTGGGCTACTTGGTGTCCGCCTTGTAGTTATGAAATGCCGGAGCTTCAATCATTGTATGAAAAATATAAAGAAAAGGGTGTTGTTATTATAGGAATTGCTGAAAGAAGCCAGCTTGATCAAGTAAGAGAGTTTATCAAGGAAAAGAAAATTTCTTATTTGATTTTAATAGATTCTTCTGAAGAGGTTGCTAATAAATATGGAGTTTTTGGATTGCCAGCAACCTTCATCTTTAATCTAAATATTGAATTGATAACTTCTTTTGATGGATATGTGGAAGGAGAGGAAATTGAGAAAGTTATTTTATCAAATATTTAGGTCATAACAATTTATTTTATGCAAGAAAGAGAGGAAAAAGATGGGGTTTTCAACTGAAGCTATTCATTTTGCTCAAGAACCTGATGAATTAACGGGTTCTGTTATATCGCCTATTTATTTAACTTCTACTTTTGCCTATGAATCTTTAGAAAAGAATAAAGGATATGTTTATTCAAGAGCTTCCAATCCGACAAGAAAAATCTTAGAGAGTAATATAGCTAAATTAGAGAAAGGGAAGTTTGGTTTTGCTTTTTCTTCCGGTATGGCAGCTATTACTACATTAATGCTATTATTAGAAAGCAATTCTCATTGTATAGTATCTCAAGATGTTTATGGAGGAACATTTAGACTTTTTGAATATGTATTAAAGAATTTTCAAATATATTTTACTTATGTAGATACAACTAAAGTAGATAACATTATAAAAGAGATAAAAAAAGAAACGAGGATGGTATTTATAGAGACGCCTTCAAATCCCTTATTAAATGTAAGCGATATTGCAGCTATTTCGGAGATCTGTAAAGAAAATAATTTACTTTTAGTTGTAGATAATACATTTATGTCTCCATATTTTCAGAATCCTCTTATGTTAGGTGCGGATATAGTTGTTCATAGCACAACTAAATATATAAATGGTCATAGCGATAGTCTCGGTGGTATTTTGATTTGTAAAGACGATAAAATAGCAGAAAGGTTATCATTCTTGCAAAAATCTTCCGGAGCTATTTTGTCACCCTTTGAAGCTTGGCTTATATTAAGAGGAATAAAAACCTTATCTTTACGCATGGAAAAACATCAAAGCAATGCAATGAAAGTTGCCTCTTATTTGAGGAGCCATTCTAAGGTGGTAAAAGTTTATTATCCAGGGTTTGAAGATTCTGAAGGCTTTGCTATTATGAAAAAACAATGTAGTGGTTTTGGTGGAATGGTATCTTTTGAATTGGAAAGTTATGAGAAGGCTAAAAATTTTCTCAATAATTTAAAATTATGTTTGCTTGCAGAAAGTCTTGGAGGCGTAGAAACTTTAATTTGCTTACCAGCTTCAATGACGCATGCAAGCATTCCAGAAGATATAAGAAACAAAATTGGAATCACTCCACGAGTTATTAGAATTTCAGTTGGCTGTGAGGATGATGAAGACATAATTAACGACATTGAGCAAGCCTTAGCGAAAGTTTAAGATATTTTTCCTGCCTTTATTTTTTCTATTATTTTTAAAATTAGCTCAGGAGTAACAATCTTTAAGCATAGGTAATCTTTTCTTGGACAATTTCTTTTCCAGCACGGTTGGCAAGGAATCTCTGCACTAACAACATAAGTATTGTTGCACCTGGGGTAAGTTCTTCTCCAATCAGTGCTTCCATAAATTATAATAGTCTCGCATTCTACTGCTGCTGCTAAATGCATTAGTCCGCTATCGTTTCCTATAGCTATGCTGGATACCGATAATCCATATGTTATATCTTCTATATTACAAAAAAATTTTATTAAGACTTGATTCTCTTTGAAATGCAGGTATGGTTTAATCTCCTCTTCCGTTCCAATTAAAATTATCCCATAACCAAGCTCTAATATTTTTTTTATTAAAGTTTGATAATATTCTTCAAACCATTTTTTGCTCCTTCCCCAAGCTGCTCCCGGTGCCAAAGCAATTATTTCCTTGTCTTCCTTTATATCTAAATAATTTAAGATTTCTTCTTTGTTCTTATTTATTTTTATTGAAGGGAATAATTTTGATTCTGGCACTTCCTGAAATATTAAATAATAATACTCATCTACTTGGTGAGCTATATTGATTTTTTTTTTGTTTATAGAATGAGTAAGGAAAATATTTCTAAAATTTCCGATATTTCCTATCCTGTTTTTACTTCTTGTTAATAAGGCAGAGAAAGCTGATGAAAATGAATTCGGGAATATAATAAAAGCTTCTGACTTCAGAGGTAAGAAAGGACTTTTGAATATTGCATTGAGGGGATTTTTATATGAATAAATATTGTTTGTTAATCCAATTAATTTCCACAGTGGTACTAAATTTTCGGGACAAAATAATTTGATACTTAAATGTGGGTTATCTTCCTTTAATTTTGCAATGGCTGGAAGCGTCATTATATTATCTCCAAGCCAATTAGGTGTTCTTATAGTTATTGTATTAATATTTTTGAAAAGATTATTCACTGCTCTGCAATTCTTTTATAATAAGATGCTATGCTTTCAATGGTATCGTTCCAATTAAATGATTTAGCTCTCTCAAAACCTTTTTCTGCAATATATTTTCTGTATTCTTCATTTTTTAATATGTAGATTAGTTTTTCTTTCATCTCTTCAATATTGTAGGGATCAGCATAAACGACAGCGTCATTGCCTATCTCTTTTAATGGGGGAATATCTGAACAAAGAACCGCTAAACCGCATTTCATCGCTTCTAAAACTGGCATACCAAATCCTTCGTAGATGGAAGGAAAGAACAACAAATCCGCAATATTATAAAAAAATTCTAATTCATTATAATCGAGGGTACCTAATTGATGAATTTTTTTTAATATCAATGAATTATCTACTATTTCAAGCATTTTCTTATTGTAAGATGGTCCTATATGGTAAAATAGCCAATCTTTACCATCTATTTTCTCAGGCAGCTTGTTTAAAGTAGTTAGAAGTCTTGGAATGTTTTTATAAAAATTATTATTGCCTACATTGAGAATTATTAATTTATTGGTATCAATTTTAAATTTGTTTTTGTAAATTTCTACTTTTTCTTTAGGAAGCTTTTGAAAAGGGTAAAAAGTAGAATTAATTATTTTTATAATTTTTTCTTTGGGGATTAAACAATATTTGAGTAAATCATTAGCGGTATTTTCTGAATCAGCAAATATATATTTAGCTTCTTTAATATATTTCATTGATATTTTAAATATTTTTAAAGCTAACGGTGGCTTTTTAATGCCGGGAAAGAAATTTTTTTCTAATAATAGCGGAATAATATCGTGGCAAGTAACTATGGTTCTATTTGGGTCAAGTTTTTTTAAAAATAAGGCATTACCTTGATCAATAATATGATAAACATCTGCTGACATTTTTTTTATTTGATGAGGGTAATAGAAATAACGATTAAAAAAATCTATTGATTTTCTTAATAGAAGAGAATTCTTAGCTGATTTAAAATCTATGAATTTAGGATAATAATCTAAAATATACCAATGAGGAAATTTTCTTTTTAGATTTTGCGATAGACAATCAGCATAACCTTTCATGCTAAGCTGGCATTCTTCTTTATAATTTCTGAAGATTATTATTTTCATACTCTGTTCTTTAATTTTAATGTATTTAACTGAAAAGAATCAACTCTGCAGTTTGTAATTATAAAGCTGTCTGAAAATAATGGAGAAATTCATTCATTTATAGAAATAACTGGTTAGTTTTCTCTGACGAAAGCATAATTTTGCCTTTTAACTATGATTATTTTTCCATTGCTAATTTTTTATTTATTGATAATGAATTAGCGAATTTAATGAGCTCTTCTTAAAAGCGCAAAGAACAAAAAAAGGAAGCAAAGGAAATAAAATAATCTTTGCGTGCTTTGCGAGCTTTGCGTGAAATAATTATTTGAATACTCACGCAAAGAGCGCAAAGAGCGCAAAGAAAAGGAAGTTAAGAAGATAGGAAGTTAAGAAGATAAGAAAGAAGATAATCTTTGCGTGC
>CAYREJ010000154.1:0-6191 GCA_964423235.1 uncultured Acidobacteriota bacterium
TAAATGATAACGAGACAAAGGTAAGAAATGGTGGAACTCTCAACTCTCAACTCTACAAACTCTATAAATTCAAATCGAGTTTATAGAGTTCCACCAATTCTACCGATTTTATAGGAGACAATCTTATTGAAGATATGATTGATTTTTATCATTATGAGAACCTAGTAAGAGGGTAATAGTTAATGGTGTAGAATGATTGAATCGGATAAAAGGTAAATTAGAAATAAAGTAAATGATAACGAGACAAAGGTAAGAAATGGTGGAACTCTCAACTCTCAACTCTACAAACTCTATAAACTCTATAAACTCTATACATCTTGCAATTTGGAGCTATTTAATTTTATAATAATCAGTTATAAAATTATAAATAATTCAGATAGGAGATAAAATTATGCAGGATATTAAAAATATACTATGGGCTTATGACTTTAAAAAAGCTTCTCATGCAGCAATGACTTATGCAAAAGTATTTGCAAAAATATTTAACACCAAATTAATAGGAATAAATGTATTGCAAATTCATCCTGTTTTATATTATGAGCTTCCGGCTGATGTTTTGGATTACATAAATGAACTGGCAAAAAAAAGATATAAAGATGTAGAAACAAGGTTTCAAAAATTATCTAAGACTATAAAAGAAGAGGGGATTGATTTCAAATATTTTATTAGGGAAGGAAAGGCGAATGAAGAAATAATAAAAGTTGCAAACGAAGAACAAGCAGACTTGATAATTATGGGGAATTCGAGTGAAGAGGAAGGTAATTCTAATTTTATAGGTTCTACTGTATTGAAAGTAATTAAATCAACTCATATACCTACGATGGTTATTAAAAAAAGTGTAAGACAATTAAAAATTAAACGAATACTAATTCCGACTGACCTTGCTAAAGGGTATGAAAAAGTATTTGATTTAGCTTTAGAAATTGCTGATAAATTCAATGCAGAAATTTATTTTCTTCATATAATTGAAATTTATTCTTATGAAGGTATAGAAAAAGTTCATGACGGACTTATGGTTGAGGTTTCAAAAATTGTTCAAGAAAATTCTAATGCTCTAAAGAAGAAAGCTGGTAAGATAAATATTTTTGAATTTGTGAGAAAATCAATTAATGCGACAACTGGGATTTTAGAATTTGCAGAGGAGAAGAAGATTGATTTAATAATAATGGGAACTCATGCTCGCACAGGAGTGAGCAAATATTTACTTGGGAGCGTTACTGAAAAAATTTTAAGACTCTCAGAATTACCTGTAATAGCTGTTTTCCCATATGAAAAGAGGTAAAAAAAGAATATATGAGGGCGGAAGAAATACCAAAAGCCGAGATAGAGAAATATTTAAGCTTTGCTATGGAAATAATTAAAGAATGTGGTGATTCTATAATAATGAAGTATTATGGAAAACGAAAAGAAATCTCTTTTAAAGGAGAAATAGATTTAGTTACTAACGCAGATAAAGAATCTGAAAAATTTTTAATTGAAAAGATAAATAGTAAATTTCCGGAGCATCAGATAATTTGTGAAGAGGGCTCAATAATTAATTTAAATAAGCATATATATAAATGGATAATAGATCCGTTGGATGGAACGACTAACTTTACGCATGATTATCCTTTATTTGGGATATCAGTAGCTTTAGAAGCGGACAGCAAAATAATAATGGGGATAGTTTACGATCCTTTGCATAAGGATTTATTTTATGCTATTGAAGGAGGGGGTGCTTATCATAATGATAAGAAGATAAAAGTTTCAATGGTAAAAAGTTTAAACAAAAGCTTAATAGCTACTGGCTTTGGATATGATATAAGATATAATCCTGGTAAAAGTATAGAATACTTTGCGGAGATGCTAATGAAAACGCAGGCGATAAGGAGAGATGGTTCAGCAGCTTTAGATTTATGCTATGTAGCTTGTGGTAGATTTGATGCTTTTTATGAGTTAAGATTGCAACCCTGGGATGTTGCTGCTGGGACATTAATAGTATTAGAAGCAGGGGGAAAAATTACTAATTTCCGAGGCAATCCCTGCACTATTTATGATAGAGAAATAGTTGCTTCTAACGCTTTAATACATAATGAAATTATAGAGGTATTTAAATGCATCGGCTACTAATAATTTTTATTTTATTTATATTTATATTATCAATAATTTTTCTTCAGGCAAAGAATTTACTAACTTATATTTCAAAAGAAGATATAATAATTTTGAGATTGCATAATGTTTCTAATAAAGAAAACAAGGCAAAATTCACCATCTTTTTTAAGAATAAAGCATTATATGAATCGGACTGGTTTGTAATAAAAGGTAATGAGAATGCTTACTATTCTTTGAATGAATTAGTAAAAAGGGAGTTAGAGGAAAATAAAGAAGGCATCTTGATAAAGATAAATTTAGAGAGTCAAGATAAAGAGAGCTTGGAGAGTCAGCTAATTACAATGAGTCCCGAAGCAGGTGTATTGATTTCATCTGAGCCGAAGAAGATAAGTGTGCCTTCAATAAAGAAGATTTCGCCTAAGAAAATTTCGGTTGAAGGAGGGACATTAATTACAATAATAGGAAGCGGATTTGATGAAAGTGCAATTGTTAGGATAGATGGGGTTGAGACATTAAGATTAAGAGAGAGCGAAAATAAGATAATAGCGATAGCGCCTCCGCATGATGAAGGAAAAGCAAGTGTGGAAGTAGAGAATCCGGGGCAAAAATCTTATACATTAACTGATGCTTTAGAATACATAATGCCGGCTCCTTTAATATATTCAATATCTCCTGATTCATCATCTCAAGCTGGCGGCATACCAGTAGAAATAATTGGCAATAATTTTACAGAAAAAAGCAAAGTTTTTTTTGGAAGCCTGCCGGCGGAGGTAAAATATATCAATAAATCACGATTGCAGACAATTGTCCCCCCGCAACAAACTGATTTAGTAGATTTAAAAGTAGTTAATCCGGATGGTGCAGAAGCAGTATTAAAAAATGCTTTTAGGTATTATGGGAATCCTATCATAAAATCCATTTCTCCAAATACCGGTCCTCCTGAAGGAAGAACTTTAATTACGATAAATGGTGATAATTTTGATCAAGATTCAATTGTATTATTTGATGGGTATGCCGGGCAAATAAATTATTCAAGTAAGGAAATTATTTCAGTGTATTCGCCACCTCATCCCAGCGGTTATGCTTCTATAGAAATCAAGAATCCCAATGGACTTTCAGCAATTCTTAATAATGCTTTTTTATATAATTCACCTCCTAAAATAAAAGAAACTTATGCTTATCCAAATCCTTGCCTGAAGAGGACTCGGATAAAATTAGAAGTTTCTGCTATTGATCCTGAAAATGAAGCATTAACATATCAATGGAGCATTGCAGGAGGAGTTGGAGGAACTATTATTGGAAATGGACCGGAAGTTTTTTTTGAATGTCCGAATGTATCCGGTGAAACTTATGTAGATATTGTGGTCTCGGATGTATGGAATGCTTCAGTTAGAACATCAATTGTAATTAGCATTGAATAAATTAATTATGAAAACTGATGATGGCTCTATTTTATATATTGATGCTTCCAGTGGCGTTAGCGGCGATATGTTATTAGCTGCTTTTTTGGATTTGGGCTTCCCTGATAATGAATTGTATTCCTTGCTTGATGAACTCCATCTACCTAAAGAAACAATTTCCTTTAAAAAAATAAAAAGAGGCATTTATAAGCCCTTATTATTAGAATATAAAAGTAATCTTGTACTAAAAAATTATAATCAAATAAAAGATTTTATAAACACAAGCTCTCTTGACATTAAATTTAAAAAAAGAGTTTTAAAAATTATTAATTTTTTTTTTAAAAGAGAAGCAGAAATTCATAAAGAGTTTTTTGATAAGCTTCATATAGATGAATTAAGCAATATTGATTTTATTATAGAGATATGTGGTGTTTTAAAAGCTATTGATTATTTTTCACCAGAAAAAATATATTGCTCCCCGATTAACATAGGTTTTGGACAAATAAATAGCAGCCATGGCAAATTGTTAATTCCTTCCCCTTTGACAACTCAATTACTAAAAGAAGTTCCAGTTTTTAGTAGCGGGACTAATTTTGAATTGACTACTCCTACCGGAGCTTTATTAATTAAGCACATCGTTGATGAATATGGAAGTTTCCCACCTTCTATTTTAAAAAAAATAGGATTAGGGGCAGGAACTTTTGAAACGCCTGGCAATATAAATATTCTGCAATTATTTCTCTGTCAAATTAAAAATAATGTATTAGAGAAAATAGCTGTCCTTGAAACTAATGTGGATAATGTGTCGGGTGAAATCCTCGGTTATTTAACCAATAAATTAATGAAAGAAGGAGCTTATGATGTATTTTATGAACCTATTTTTATGAAGAAAGGAAGACCCGCTTATAAAATAAGTGTCTTATGCTCTTTAGAATTAATTCAAAAATTAGCTGAAATAATTTTTAAGGAAACCCATACTTTAGGGATAAGATATTGGCAATGCGATAGAATCAAATTAAAGAGGAAGGTAGCTAAAGTTAAAACTAACTACGGTTCCGTAAGAGTAAAAATAGCTTATTTAGGCAATCAGGTAATTACAATGAACCCTGAATATGAAGATTGTAAAAGAATTGCAACGAAGCATAAACTACCTATAAAGGAAATTTATCAAGAAGCTTTAAATCAAATAAAATCATCTGATCAATGGAGGAGAAACATAAGATGATAGTTTATTCAGATGGTGGCTCGAAGGGGAATCCCGGTCCGGCTGCAATTGGTATAATTTTGGTTAAAGAAGATAAAATCATTGAAGAATACAGTGAATTTATTGGAATTGCTACGAATAATCAAGCAGAATATAAGGCTTTAATTAAAGCTTTAGATTTATGTTTGAAATATAAAGAAACCGAGATCTTATGTTATTCAGATAGTATTCTTTTGGTTAATCAAGCTAATGGAAATTTTAAAGTAAGAAATAGAAGCTTGTATCAATTATATATTGAATTAAAGGCAAAGGAGAAAAATTTTTTAGAGGTCAAATATAATTATGTGCCAAGAGAAAATCCATTCATAGCGAGAGCTGACTCATTATTACATAAAAGAATAAGCAGTTAACTTACTTTCCATTCGTTGATTCACCTGATCTTTAAAGAAAGCAATATCAAAATCATTATGACCGCTATAATCAATTTATATTCTTTATTAAAGATAAAAAGGGAAAATTTAAATTTAGCAAATTTTCCGGGCAAATACCATCTTCTATCTTTCTTGATGAAGGAAGAGACATTATTTTTATAAATTTGAAAAGATTTATTGAATTTAGAATTTAATCCTTCTTCTTCTTTTATTATGGTGCTTGGATAAAAAAGGATAAAGTAAGTTAAGAAGCAGAGTAGGAAATATAAAGAATAAGAGATAATAGTAAAGCCTATGCCAATTAAGAAACTGCCTATATAGAGAGGGTGGCGAGTAAAAGAATATGGTCCAGAAACGATTAGAGAAGTGCCTTTAAGAATATGACCGGACGCCCAACTTCTAAGGAATATTCCTATTAAGATAAAAGGTAATCCAGAAAAAAAGCTTATTATGGTAGGTTTAGCTAAAAAGAATCCTAAAAAAGAAAATAATACTCCAGCTTTGATTCTATGTTTATGCATATAAAACAGTAAGCCTTGAAACTTATCATAGATATTTTTTTTGTAATAGTTAAGTTTTCCCAACAAACGCATTATAAATTATATTGAAAAAAAAAGTCAATGTCCCGTATTTATAGAGTTTATAGAGTTGAGAGTTCCTCAATTTCTTACCATTTTGTCTTTGCATTTAGATAATTGCTTAAATTAATATTATACCAAATTATAGCTTCTTTTTCTTCAATTTTTCCCTCTAATCATTAATCCCCAATCCCTAATTCCTAATTCCCAATCCCTAATCTTTTGCGATCTTTTTAGATAATAATTAATTGTTGAGCTTTTAGAATTATATTTGCTTTATTGGAAATAGGGTAAGAAAATGTGGAACTCTACAAACTCTTAACTCTATAAAGTCTATAAACTAAATTCGAGCATATAGATTTGAGAGTTCCTCAATTTCTTGCCGCTTTATCATAAGAATGAAATTAACCTTTATCCCCTAATTCCTTTTATGGTAAATAGTCAGTTTTTTCCAAATCCTAAAAGCCAATGGCAAAAAAATTATAAA
>CAYREJ010000155.1:0-6187 GCA_964423235.1 uncultured Acidobacteriota bacterium
TGCTCTAATAGAAAAATGGTAAGAAATTGTGGAACTCTATAAACTCTCAACTCTATAAATTCTACAAACTCTATTTGTTTTATTTACAATTAGGCTGTATATTTTAAAAATGGAGATCTCAATAGTAATTCCAAGCTATAATGAGGCGGAAAATCTGAAAGTTTTGTTGCCGAGGATTAGATTGGTGATGAATAAGCTATCTTGCGACTACGAAATAATTCTAGCTGATGCTGGTTCTAAAGATGAAACTGCTAATATAGCCCGTCAATTCAATGCTTCAATATTTATTCAGGAAAAGAAAGGCTTTGGAGCAGCCTTGAAAGAAGCGTTTAGCCATTGTCAAGGAGATTATATTATTACCATAGATGCCGACTTATCCCACGAGCCTTTTGTAATAAAACAGCTTTATCAATTTCGTCATAGTGCAGAGATGGTAATAGCCTCAAGGTATATAAGAGGGGGCTATACTAATAGTCCTTTTTTAAGAAGATGCTTAAGCCGTCTGCTTAATTTGATATTCGCTTTTATTCTTGATCTGCCGTTAAAAGATATTTCAAGTGGTTTTAGATTATATAATCGCCAAATGCTTATGAATTTGGACTTAGAGAGCGATGGTTATGAAATTGAAGAAGAAATAGTAGTCAAAGCATATGCCCAGGGGTATTTCATCAAAGAAATTCCATTTCATTATTTGGCGCGGTATACCGGTAAATCTCATATTAAACCTCTTAAATGCGCTTTTGCATATCTAAAGTGTCTTTTAAGAATGTATAAAATTCGTAAGTCAATATTATCAGCGGATTATGATGAGCGTGCTTTTTATAGCCTCATACCTATTCAAAAATATTGGCAGAGAAAAAGGTATAAGCTTGTATTATCATTTTCTAAGAGAAGTGAGAAGATTTTAGATATTGGCTGTGGCTCAAGCAAGATATTAGAAGCCTTTCCTCAAGCAATAGGGATGGATATTGCTTTTAATAAATTAAGATATAGAAGAAGATTGATTAATTCCTTGGTCAATGCTGATATTTTCTCTATTCCTTTTAGATCAAATTCTTTTGATGAAGTTTTTTGTATAGAAGTGATTGAGCATGTGAAGCAAAGCGAAGTTATATTTAAGGAATTGAATAGAGTACTTAAGAATGGTGGTCTTTTAATTCTTGGTACTCCTGATTACGATAAGATTTTATGGAGAATAATAGAATTTTTATATAAAAAACTTAAGCCCGGTGGTTATGCAGATGAGCATATCAGTCATTACAGTTTAAGGAAACTAAAAGAGATGCTTCCTAAATACGGATTTGAAATATTGGAGCATTGTTATATCTGTGGAGCAGATTTAATTTTGAAGGCTATAAAGAAGGAAACAGTGAATGAGTGAGATTTAAATAGGGGGCATATAAAATATATGCCCCTTATTTTTACTCTTGTTCTTTTTCCTGTCTTTCTTTTTCTTGCTTATGTTGTTTAAATCTTTCTCTTGCTTTTAATTCTTCACGGATTTCTTTTAATTTTTTAACTTGCTCCGGTGTTAAAACTTTTTTCATTTCTAACATCATTCTTACAAAAGCTCTTTGTAATTCTCCTCTTGCTGCAATTAAAGAATCAGATTGTTTAAGAATTACTTCATCTTTTACACCTTCCTGATCCAAAAGATTATCTAAATCTAAAGTCATTTTTTGGATATCAGCTTGAATATCTATCATAGATTTCCTGTATTTTAGAAAAATATCTTCTAATTTGTTGATTTGATCTTGTGAAAGAGCGACCCTTTCAGCTATTTTAGGTATTTTCCACCATTTACCGGGGAATAGCCCAATTCCGGGACGATGCATTCCGGGAGCCTGAGCATAAATTATCCCTGATAACAATAAGATAATTAAAATTAAATTAATTTTTTTAAACATAGTTAACCTCCTTTATTTTAATATTCTTATTTATTTTTATATATCCTTCTTTATCTTTGGAATCCAAAAGATTTAATTCTTCTTCCGTGATAGCGAGTGCAGAATTTGAAGAGATTATAGGGGAAGATAGAATTTCATTTACTTGTATAAGGAGTTCTTCATCTTTAATGTCTTGAGCTGATGGTTTATACTCTATTAAATAAAATTTCATTAAGAAAATAAAGCTTACAATAATAACCAGTGCAGCTGCTAATCCATAATATGCTCTCTTCTTAATTTTAATCCTATCAAATGCTTCTTTATATTCAAGAGCTTTCCAAAAATGTTCCTTATAATTTCTGACTGGTGAAATATCATTTATTTCCTTTAATTTCTTATCCAATTCTATATATTTATTAACCTCTTGCTGGCAAAATTGACATTTTGTTAAGTGAGTATCAAAGGCAATAGTATCCTCATTGTTTTCTTTTAATTCTAAATATAAGGAAATATTTTTTTTAAATTCTAAACATTTCATAAAGCACCTCTTGAATTAGGATTTAAAATGCTTATTAATTTTTGCTTTGAACGAAAAATATAATTTTTAGCATCACCTAAGGAACAATTAATAATCTTGGATATCTCCTCGTATCCGAATCCAAAATATGCTCTTAATATTAGAGCTGAACGGTATTTAGGTTTTAACTTTAATATTGCTTTTTTAATTAATTCTTCATCTCTTCTTGCTTCATAAATTGAAGAAGGAGTATCAGAGTATCTATATAGATTGGGATTAAGAATAGGAATAAATTTTTTTCTTTTTTTTGAGAATCTTATACATTCTCTATGAGCAATAAAAAATAAAAAAGTCCTAAATGAGCTGACTGGCTTATAATTTCTAACGGAAAAATATAACCTTAAAAAAATTTCTTGTGAAACTTCTTCTGCATCTTCTTTTTTCCCTAAAACTCTGTATGCATAATTCAAAATCATTTTATAATATCTCTCCAAAATAATATTAAAGTATTCTTTTTTCCCATTTTTAATTTCTAACATAATCATTTCATCTGTTATTGAATTCATAAATTACACTAATATAAACCCTTATAATTGAAAAAAGTTTCAAAAAATAAATTCTATTATTTTCTTTTGCCTAATTAGTTTACCACTAAATAGAATAATTGGGCAGCTCTTTCCAAAATTAATATAATAGATTGGGTTATAGGTCATGGGTTATAGGTTATGGGTTATAGGTAATTGGTTATAATTCTTGTAGCCTATGACCTATAACCCATGACCCATGAGCCATTTTGCCTATTTCCTATATGAATGTGATAAAATATCAATTTAAAAATGAAATTAATAATAAAAAAATCAGAAATATTTGTTTATGCAGCTATAATTTTATTATGTTGCCTTCATCATTATGTATATTTTATTATTAGCGATTTTTCAGGTATTGGTGATTCAACTTATGTAGATTTATCATTAAGAACTCTATCTTCGAGAATTTGGGCGAAAGGGGAGATTCCTCTGATAAATCCTTATAATTTCTATGCTGATACAATAGCTGCAAAACCTCATACTGGCGTCTTCTATCCTCTTAATGCATCTTATTTAATACTTTCACCTGTTATTGCAAAAAAAATTCTAACTTATTTTCATTGCTTAATATTATGTATAGGAATGTATTTATTTTTAACTTCCCTAAATATAAATATTTATGCTGCCTTGCTTTCTTCCTTATTATTTTCCACAAATCCTATAGGTTTTCAATACGCCACTTCTTGCTTTAATAGCCATGTTTGGTTTCCTTGGATATTTTTCCTCATTAATAAGTTGTTTAGCAGCAATTATCACAATTGCTATATAATTGCTCTTGCTATTATTCTATCTATATCTTTTTTAGCTGGCGGCATTCAAATATTGATTTACATTGTTCTTCTTGCTGCTGTATATTTTGCCATTTATAGTATTGTTGAAAAAAAAATATCTTTTAAAATAATTAAATTAGTTTTAATTTCCTTATTAATATTTCTGCTACTTTGTTCATTACAAATAATCATCTCCTATAGCGAATTCAAATACTCAGTAAGAGGAGAAAGCAATGTCTGTAAAAAATTCCAAGAAGAAAAACCTGCTTCTTGGAATTTTCAAAATAATATTGCAGATTATTTTTTAACACAAAGAATCAAAGATGCAGTTTTTTATTTTATAGGAGGTTTCTTTCTACCTCTTTATTTTATAGGAATAATAATCCTTTTCATTAACAAAGCTTTGAAAATAAATAGAATAATTTTGTATTTTATTATTTTTTCCATTCTGTCTTCTATTTTATTTATGGGAGAGAATCCCTGCGAGATTCCTATACTAAAATTTTTTCGTCATCATCAGCAATTTTTTCCTAATTTGATTCCGTTCCTTCTTGCGATAATGCTTGCTTATAGTTTACAAAATGATAATGAAAAAAATATCAAGCTCTTGGCAATTATAAGCTCTTCTTTAATTTTTATAACTTTTATATTATTAATAAAAAATTATTCAAGAACATCATTTCTAATAGAATTAACATTTAACTTATTATTGTGCAATCTTTTTTATATTTATAAAGCAAAAAGAGCTAAAGGTATTTTTATGATAATTTTATTATTAGCTGTTGGATATAATGGAATAAAAGGCTACTATGCAGACCAAGCTCATTATAATAATAATTGGTTTAGTAATGCAACAGAAAATAATAAAATTTTAACAAGTAATAAGATTATAGAAAAAGATGCTATTGTATATTCTGATGCATTTGTATTTCATTCTCCTTATAAAAGGTACTTAAATGCAGTTTTTAATGTTAAGAATCTCCAGCTTGTTACTTACGATGCCTTGATGAGCTCTGATGATGAAAATTTTTTCAGCAAGCTCTTATATAATCAAATTAAAGTAGATAATTTTAAAATTCTTGGAGTAAAGTATATTTTTTTTAATAGAGAATCAGCCAGCGATGTTATTGATAGATATTATGTTTATAGTTATCCGGCATTGATAAAGCTATCTACAAAAAAAATTATTTCTTCTTGCTTTTTGCCTAATGCTTCCTATTTTTCAATATTAACTGATAAAGGAAAAATATTTATTGTTAAGGTTAAAGGAGGTAGAGCAACTAAATTGGAAGAATATCAAAAGCCAGTAATAATCTCCTGTCCTTTAAACGAAAATGCTTTTTTTGCGCATTATTTGATGGTGATAAAAGACAAAGAATTTATCTTTATAGAAGATAAAAATAAGAGACTTTTTCCACCAGTGAAGATTAAAAATAGAATATATGATTTTAATGTAAGAACATTTGAAAGCAATGGATATTTTTATATTTTATATATCGATATAATGGGAAAAGTAAATCTTGTTAAGGTTCAGCTGATTGATAGTGAATTAAAAGTAATAGAGGAAAAGCAGCTTAAGGAAGGATTTTATAAAATTTTGCCAATCGATAGTAAGGATGGAATTGTCTTTTTAAATAGGAAAGGTCAAATATTCAATTATGAAATAAAAAATGAGACATTTATTCATTCTGATAATTTGCCTGCTTATGTAATGGCGCCGTTCGTATTGGATAATTTGGCACACTTAGACTTGCTTAGAGAAGAAATTAAGAGTAGTCAAAATTGGCGTAAGAAATTTGTTTCAAAAGAATTTGAGGTGTGGGAGTTTAAAGGTAAGATATTTCCTGATTTCTGGATAGTAAATGAGACAAGGTTAGAGAACTTTTATGACCAACTTTCTAAAGGGATTTTCCCATTTAATAAAATAGCGTATGTGAGCAGCAAAAAGAAAATATATAAATTTAATGAAGCAAAGGTATTAAGAATTCATTGGGAAGAAATAAGTCCTAACAAGGTAAAGATTTATTTAAACTTATCAGATAAAGCTATCTTAGTAATAAGAAAAAGATGGAGCTTATGCTGGTCAAGCAATATTGATGGAGAGGAGGTTGATATTTTTAAAGTTAATGGATTTATGCAAGGTGTGGTAATTCCTGGAGGAAAGCATCAAGTATATCTTGAGTGCAATATAAAAAATGTTATAAAAAAATTAGTGAAACATTGATTTATTTTTTATTAGCGATTTATTTATTGAACTCGCTAAACTCGTTAACGAGTTTATAGAGTTTATAGAGTTTGTAGAGTTGAGAGTTTATAGAGTTCCTCAATTTCTTACCATTTTTCCATTAGAACATCCATAATAAATCTTAGCTTCTTAACTTCCTAACTTCTTAACTTCTTTTCTTTGCGCTCTTTGCGTTCTTTGCG
>CAYREJ010000156.1:0-4095 GCA_964423235.1 uncultured Acidobacteriota bacterium
TATGAATATTATGATTTATAATCAGCTGCAATTAAGAGAGATTTTTCATCTTGAGTTTTTGAGATGGTTAAACAGAAAATTAAAGGTAGATGATTATGCAGTTAAGGGCGGAGGCAACCTTCGATTTTTCTTTAATAATATTCGCTATTCTGAAGATATGGATTTGGATGTTAGAAATGTACGGGTAGAAATTCTTAAAGAAATTGTGATGAAAATTCTTTATACTCCCTCTTTTCACCAGAATTTAATTTCTTATGGTATTGTCAATCTTGTGCCTCCTGATATAAAAAAGGCGAAACAAACAGAAACGACTCAAAGATTTAAGGTTCATTTAATTACAAAATCAGGGGAGGAGCTTTTTACGAAGGTTGAATTTTCCAGGAGGGGATTCAAGGGAAAAATTTTAGTTGAATCTGTATCAATGAAAATATTGCATACTTACAAATTGCCCCCATTATTAGTTCCTCATTATGATATTCAATCAACTATAACTCAGAAGTTAGATGCAATTATGACGCGGAGGATTGTTCAACCACGAGATATATTTGACCTTTATTTTCTTATTTCTCAATATGGTTCTGAGAACTTAAGAGGTATAGGCACCACCCGGAATAAATTAAAGGAAGCATATAATACTATACTTGAAGTCGATTTCATTCAATTTCGTGACTCTGTACTGCCTTATCTTCAAGTTGAAGATCAAGCCCTTTACCACTCATCTGACATATGGGATGAAGTTAAATTAACAGTAGCCAATTTTATAGAGAGATTGATGAGATGAAAATTTCTTCGCAAAAACCGATGATTTCCTACATTAAGCAATTGAGGAATCCCATTTTTACAACATTTGAGTTAAGCCAGATATCAGGGAAATCAAAATCTGCAGTAATTCAAGCACTCAATTATCTATGGCGTCAAGGTGTCGTTTTTAAAATATATAGAGGTGTTTGGTGTGAGGTTGGAACAAATATTAGTGCTTATAATGTTATCCCATTTTTATTTCCGCACAGTCGGGCATATGTTTCTTTCATAAGTGCGCTTCATTTATATGGAATTATTGAACAGGTTCCGCAGGTTATTACTTTAGCATCATTAAGCCATACTAAAACTATTAAAACTGCAATTGCAACTTATGTTGTTCATCGCATTGCTCCCTCATTCTTTGACGGATTTATGTGGTATAAGGGAGTTGGGAATTTTCTTATCGCTGAACCGGAAAAAGCTTTAGTTGATAGTTTATATCTCTCTGCACGCAAAAAAAGACAATACAGTTATTTCCCTGAATTGAATTTATCAAGGCCTTTCTGCTTTAAAAAAGTAGAAGAATGGGTAAATAGGATTGATGACTTAAAAATTAAAAAGCATGTGCAAAAGAGATTATCTGAAATAAAAATTTTAAATAGGTAATAGGTAATAGGTAATAAGTAATAAGTAATAGGTTATGATTCCTCTAACCCGCGCCCTCTAACCCATGACCCATGGCCTATTACCCATGACCCAATTTATTCTAATTGAAAAAGAGGGAATAATTTGTTAGAATGTTTTAAATTTTTAGAAAATATTAATAAAAAAATAGGAGGGAAAATATGGTATTTGAATGGTTGCCAAGAGATAATGAATTAAAAGACCATAGTTTATTTGGAGAAGAATATTGGGGGAAAGAAGCGCCTTGCACAATGTATGAGAAGCGTCCTTTAATCAATGAAAAAGGAGAAATTGTAGAAGGATTGTATGTAAGCTGGATAATTTTGAATAATCCAAAGCAATACAACTCTTATACAACGCGGATGGTAAAAGGAGTAATAGCTGGTTTTAATGCTGCTTCTTTGGATAGGAGTGTGGTAGCAGTAGTTTTCACTGGTTCAGGAGATAAAGCTTTTTGCACCGGCGGCAACACAAAAGAATACGCAGAATATTATTCTATGCGACCCAATGAGTATGGCGAATATATGGATTTATTTAATATGATGGTTGACTCAATATTAAATTGCAAGAAGCCTGTTATATGCAGAGTAAATGGAATGAGGGTAGCGGGGGGTCAAGAAATAGGAATGGCTTGCGATATTTCCATTTCTTCAGATTTAGCTGTATTTGGGCAAGCCGGACCTCGTCATGGTTCATCGCCTGATGGTGGCGCTACCGATTTTCTGCCTTGGTTCCTTTCCATTGAAGATGCTATGTGGAATTGCGTGTCTTGTGAACTATGGAGTGCTTATAAAATGAAAATGAAAGGCTTAATCTTTAAAGCTGTTCCTGTTCTTAAATTAGAAGATGAATTCATAAGAAATCCTTTAGTAATTACCGATAAATTTATTGAAGATGGAGAAATTGTATATGGGGAATTCAAAACTGGAGAGGAAAGAAAAAAGGCAGAGGAGCTTATAAATAAATGCAAAGTGGATTTTACCAATCTTGATAAGGAAGTTAATTCTATGGTTTGGAGATTTGCTAATTTATTTCCTGCTTGCTTGATAAAAGCCATTGAGGGGATAAGACTAAAGAAAAAATTCTTTTGGGATATTTTAAAAATTGGGAACAGGCATTGGCTATCTGCTAATATGGCTACTGAAGCCTTTTTAGGATTCAATGCTTTTAATACAAGGAAAATTACTGGAAAAGATACAATAGATTTTATTAAATATAGGCAACTCATAGCAGAAGGTAAGCCTATGGATGAGAATTTATTTGATTTAGTATTGCCAAAGAAGGAGGGAAGATAGGTTATAAGTAATGGGTCATGGGTCATAGGTTATAGGATATGGAGTAGAGGAATCATAACCCATAGCCCCACTTATAACGCCCATGACCTATAACTCATGAGCCATAACGCTATTCTCTTATAACAACCACGGCTCCCAGATAGGAAACTTTCTGCCGTTTTTTTGGCTAATAGAGACGAGGTTAAATTTGATATCAGGATATTGTTCAAAAAATTTATGATATTTGCTTTGCTTAAAAAGAGCAGCATTAAATTTTACTTCAAAAGCCATTTTTTCTTCAAAAATTATGTCAACTTCAGCACCAGTCTTATACCGCCAGAATTTAATTTTCTCCTCAGGAAATGTGCCAGCGCGTTCAGCAAGTTGACGGACAACAGCATTCTCTAATAATATCCCCCGGTCAGAACGTATTGGCACTGAATTAAAATTATCCACAAGGAAATTTCTTATGCCAAGGTCATAGAAATACACCTTTGGCATTTTTGCGAGTTCTTTTCTAATATTCCGATACCAGGGACGGATTAGTAAAATATGAAAAGATTTTCTCATTACATATATGTAATTATCAATTGCTTTTCGAGAAACACCAAGTAGATTTGCTAATTCATTCATATTAACAAGATTACAATCTTGAGATGCAAGAATTTTGAGCAACCGATAAAATATTTCATCCTGTTTTATATTTGCATCGTGGATATCCTTTTTTATATAGGAATAAACAATGTCCTGCAGTATTAAGGTCTTCTCTTCTAATGATGCGAGTGCAACCCTGGGATATCCTCCATAAAGCAAAAATTCATAGAAAAAATTCTGCACTCTCTCCTTATCACTAAGACTGATCTTCTTTCCCAGCAAATAATTTGACGAACTTAATTTTTCTGGCAGCACTGATAAAAGATCATTTGCATCTTTTGCCCTTAAAAATTCTCTGAAACTAAAAGCTCGCACAGGAAAAACATATTTTCTGCCGACAAGTGAATCTTTAAACTTCTTGTCTAAATAAAATGCTGAGGAACCAGAAACAATCAATCGGATCTTTCCACGATACTCATCATAAAAATATTTAAGGAAATTAGTTGGGTCATTTAGATACTGAATTTCATCAACAAAAACAGTAGTTTTACTTCTTGTATCAAAGGTAAATATTCGGAGAAGGTTTTTTGGGCTTTGATTTAATAATCTCAAATAGTCAGGGTCTTCAAGATTTAAAAAGAATGTTTTTTGATGATTTCTTTCTAACTCCTCCTGTATAATTCGGAGGATAGTGGTCTTGCCTGTTTGACGCGCCCCGATGAAGAGAAGAATTTCATCTTTTTCATAATAATGGCGTGCAATTTCTATAATATCACGAAAAACAATCTTCATAGGAACATTA
>CAYREJ010000156.1:4135-6183 GCA_964423235.1 uncultured Acidobacteriota bacterium
AAGTTAGGAAGTTAGGAAGATAGAGAGATAGGAAGATAAGAAGGGAAGATAGGAAGATAGGAAGTTAGGAAGATAAGATCTGCTATTGCCCATATCTCACCTATATGCCCCATGACCCATAACCCATGACCTATGACTTTATGCGATTAACACAGATTAACACAGAAAAATAAAATCTTGTGCTAATCTTGAGGTTTAATTTTAACCAATATTGATTTTATGATGGATGATAACCACTTTGATTAATTCTTTGGAGGAAACTGACTAATTACATACTTCTGAATCTGCGCAGTTAAACTGCCTCTTGCTTCTCATTCATCCGCTCTTCCCCCTAATCCCCAATCCTTACATCTTAGCCTCGCGGAAAGAGATGCAATTAAGATTTCTTTAATATTATCCTTAAGGGTATCAATAAACCTCTTGTCTTCAATCAATCCTTCAAGGTCAAATTTAATGCTCTGAGGATTTACTCTTTTGACTATCTCAATCAGTCGTTCATATAATGTTTTTTCATCTGAAAAATCTTCAATACATCTCATATTTGGCTTCACGCCCTGTTCAAGATACCACATCAAGTCATAATAGTCCCTGCCTTTAGCTTCAGCCAATACCTGACCATTTTTTGTTGTCTTTTCCCATTTTCTGCGCATAATCGCCCGAATTTTGGTCGCCATCAAAGTGGGTAAATCAAAGGTTCTTATCAGTAAGGCTTCTCCGAATTTAAAAATTGGCTTGATCTCAACATTATATTCCTTACAAAATTCAAACTCTCTATACACCTCTATCTTAGAGAATAAATAATTTGACTCATGAGGTTTAGCAACCTCCAGCATATATAAAATTGGGAATTTTAAGGTGCATCTAAATTTCTGCACTTTCGCATCAATCGTAAGACCATATTTTCTTTCAAAGAAATTGACCAGGTCTTTAGCCAACTTATTAAGGTCGGTCTTTTTCTCAACATCAACAAAATCAAGGTCTTCGGATAATCTCGGTAGATTATAACAATGGCGCAAAGCAGAACCACCGTAAAAAACAAATCTTTGATATTCTTTATGGGTATATATAAATAATAAAACCAGTACCTGAAGATATTCTTTAATCAGATTCCTCTTAAAAAGGGTTGAAGCCCCTTCCTTTTCCTGTAATGATTTTTTGATATAATCAAACATACTAAAAAAGAAAACTGAAAATTTCTTTCATCTTCTTTGAGCCTTCCTGCTCAAAATACTGCTTTAATTTTCTTATCTCTGATTTAGTAAAGACATCTAAATTCAGCCTCAGCTCTTCAGCCATCTCTCTATTAAGAATCCTATTTTTTCTTAGATATAAGAAATCAAAAAGGGCTTTCACTTTATCAGATTTATAATATATATATCCATTTTTTCTCACCATCTGATAGCCGCAAAACAGTCCCTCTTTAATCTTGTGATAAATAAAGAGACCCAAATTGTTATGAATTGTATAGGTTTTGTTTTTTGTTATCAATGTGAGACTGAAAGGAACTTCGGTCAAGATATTGTTTTCATAAAGGACATAATCCAGGCTTAAATAAGAGGGGGCGTAAATCCTAGTGGCAATAAACTCAGTAAATGCGGTATCCATCCCACGAACCCTGGTGCTTTCTATGAATTTTAACGATGTATAAATTCCTTTTTTAAGACGAATAATACTGCCTCTTTTTTCCAGGCGGGAGAGAGCAATCCTGAGCTGATAAGGAGGAACATCAATAATCTGCAGATTTTCTATGCTGAAATAAGGTAGATGTTCCACCAGTAATAAAATATTTCTTGTTAATGATTTCCCAATGTTTCTCATAATATACAATTATTATATATTATCGGAAACAATGTCAAGTTGTGATTAGAAATTAGGAATTGATAAGATAGGAAGTTAGCAAGATAAGAAGATAGGAACTTAGGAAGTTGGGAAGTTAGGAAGTTGCCGTAACTGGTTTGTTTTTTCCAAAAGCAAGAAATGATATAAAACCACAAGATTACACAGATTATCACAAGATTTCAGCCACAGAATTTCACAGAAGAGCACAG